>ONEP01000173.1 GCA_900316875.1 Candidatus Ruminimicrobium bovinum | reverse complement strand
GGTTTAAGAATGCACATTGAAACCGACCATGTCGATATTCTTTCCGGTGTCAGGCATGCAAGAAGTTTAGGTTCTCCTATAACGATATATGTCGAAAATAAAGATTGGGAAAACTGTAAATCATTAATGTCGCCGATATCGGTTAATTTGGACGGTAAAGAACTTACAAAACCAAGACCCGGTCATGCCGATTTGGCAGGGCTTATGAAATATAATGTTAAAGATTTCAGGGATATTCTTGAAAGAGCTTCTGCAAGAGAAACTGTTGCAAGGGTAGCGGTCGGTGCAATATGCAGGGAATTATTAAAAAAATTCGGTATAAATATTTATTCTTATGTTGAACAAATAGGTTCGGTATCGGCAAAAATTTCCGATATACCAAAAGATAAATTGCAACATTTAGCTGAAATGTCGTTTGTTCGTTGTCCGGATAAGATTGCAAGTAAAAAAATGATTAGAGTAATAAGAACGGCAATTCGCAGAGGTAATACTTTGGGCGGAAAATTCAGAGTAGTTGCCGAAAATGTTCCCGTAGGGTTAGGCAGTCATACCCAATGGGATATGAAACTTGACGGAAGGATTGCTCAAAGTTTAATGTCGATACAAGCCGTTAAAAGTGTTGAATTCGGTGCAGGGACCAATTTTGCAAAACTTTTCGGTTCCGAAGCACACGATGCAATTTATTATTCCTGCGAAAACGGATTTTACAGAAAAACAAACAGAGCCGGAGGAACCGAAGGCGGAATATCAAACGGAGAAAATATTGAAGTATCATGTACTATGAAACCGATTCCGTCGTTGATAAAACCGTTACAAACCGTTGATATATATAAAAAGAAAACAACAAAAGCCGAAGCGGTAAGAAGTGATGTTTGTGCCGTTCCTGCCGCAGGTGTTGTCGGTGAAGCTGCAATTGCTTTTGAAATTGCAAGAGCAATGAAAGAAAAATTCGGCGGAGACAGTCTTGAAGAAATGAAAGCCAATTATGATTCGTATATGGCAAGATTAAAGAAAATATAATGAAAAACATTGTTTTAATCGGTTTTATGGGTGTAGGTAAAACAACAACAGGGCAGTTGATATCGGAAAAATTGTCGGTTGCTTTTTTTGATACGGATAAAATAATAGAACAAACTACCGATATGTCCGTTTCGGAACTTTTTGAAAAACTCGGAGAGAAAGAATTTCGAAAATATGAAACCGAAGTCGTTAATTTACTTTCAAATGCCGAAGGATGTGTAATTTCTTGCGGGGGCGGTATTGTTTTAAATAAAAAAAATATTGATTTGCTTTCAAAAAACGGTATTATAATTTATTTAAAAGCAAGTATTGATACGATAGTAAAAAGAATATCTTCCGATAAAACAAGACCTATAATAGCTGCTATGGAAAATCCGAAAAAAGAAATAGAACTTCTTTTTAATAAAAGAAAAAACTTTTATGAAAATAACAATTTTTCTTTAGATGTTGATTCTTTAACACCTGATGAAATTTCCGATAAAATAATAAATGCCGTTAAGGATATTCTATGAATTTAAAAGCGATAATTATATTAATATTTTTGTTTTTTACATATAGTGTTTTCGGTGATGAAATTGTAAAAAATGATGATGCCGTCGAAGATGTTAAAATAACCGTAAAAGATAAAGACAATTATCAGGTTCAAATAAAGCAATACTCAAAAGAATATCCCGTCGTAATATATGTTGTTTTTAAACAATCAACACCGCTTTTAAACGGTATAATACAAATTTTAAAACAGGAAATTATGTCAATGTCAAAAAAAGAAGGTTCAAAAAATAATATTATTGCATCTGCATGGTTTGACGATGAACATTCCGATGTGTTGGAAAAAATAAATTTAACTTCAAAATATGGTGCTTTTATTTGGGTTAAAGAAAAAAAATATGTAATGAATTTTTATGATTATATGCAACTTTTAAAAAGAGAAAAAGATAAAGAAAAAAAGAAAAAACTTCTTGAAAGAAATAAAGAGGTTCAAATAAATGCTTGAATCGATAAAAAAAGTTTATATTCTTCTTAATAAAAAACAAAAAATAAAATTCTTCTTATTATTGTGCGGAATTTTTGTTGCTTCTTTATTGGAGCTTGTCGGGGTTTCGTTGGTACTGCCTCTTATAAGTGTTGTTATGGAACCGTCTGTTTTGCAAACGAATAAATATTTGAAATTTACTTACGATTTTTTCAATATAAATTCCGTTCAGTCTTTTTTAATCGTTATGTCGTTTGTTTTGATAATAGCATATGTTTTAAAAAATATTTATGTGTTATTGCTTAATTATATTCAATATAAATGGGTTTTTAACGAATATAAAGATATGACATTAAGAATTTTTTCAACATATTTAAAACAACCTTATGCTTATCATCTTTCGGTCAATACGGCAACTATTACAAGAACAATAACAAATGATACATTGTATTTTTTTATGTTTATTATAAATTTTTTTATGGCAACAACCGAATTTTTAATAATAATTATGTTAGTCTCGTTTTTGTTTTTTGTGAATAAATATATAACATTGGCTCTTATACTTTTGATATTTTTATGTTTTTTCAGCTTGTTAAAAAAATTGAAACGTAAAACTGCTCAAATGTCTCAAGCAAATCAACAATATTACGGACAAATGTTAAAATGGTTAAACCAAGCTACAGGAGCAATAAAAGATTTAAAAATTCGTTGTATGGAAGATTTGTTTATAAAACAATATCACGAAAATGCCGTAAAATATGTTTCCGCACAAAAATATTTGAATTTTTTACAGGTAGCTCCGAAGGCAATAATTGAAACTTTTATAATAGTAACGGTTCTTTTAATGATAATAATATTTTTGTTACAAGGAAATTCCGCTTCTATTATATTTACACAAGTGGCAGTATTTGCCATGGCAGCTTTTAGAATGATGCCTTCAATGAACAGAATTCAAATAGCAGTAAATATTATGTTTTTCCATAAAGTATCTGTAGATTTAATTTATAAATATTTAAAGGAACTTGTTTTTATAGAAACGGTTTATGAAGACGAACATAAAGAGTTGGACTTAAAATACGGGATATCGGTAAACAATATAAGTTATAAATATCCGGAAACGGATAAATTTGTTTTTAAAAATATTTCATTTAAAATAAACAGGGGGGATTCGGTTGCTTTTATAGGACAAACCGGTTCCGGAAAAACTACGTTGATTGATGTTATTCTCGGTTTGTTGGTTCCTTCACAGGGAACAATATCAATCGGGAACGCAGATATTTGCAAAAATAAAAGCAGTTGGGCAAAAAAAGCAGGATATGTTCCTCAATTTATTTATTTAACCGATGACAGTATCAAAAATAATATTGTTTTTTATGACGATAAAGATATTGATAATGAAAGACTTAATGTCGCAATAGAACAGGCACAACTTAAAGATTTTATTTCTTCTCTTCCGAAAGGGCTTGATACAGTAATAGGGGAAAGAGGTATCAGATTATCCGGAGGACAGAGACAAAGAATAGGAATAGCAAGGGCTTTATATAACAAACCGGAAGTTTTAATTCTTGATGAAGCAACATCATCTTTGGATAATGAGACGGAAAAAGCCGTTATACAGGCAATAGAACATTTATACGGAAAAATAACAATGATAATAGTTGCACACAGATTAACGACAATTGAAAAGTGTAATATTATTTATCGCTTAAAAAATCAACAAATAGAAAAAATTAAAGGTTAAGTATCGGTGATAAATTACTTTATGTGTTTTTTGTTTAATAATTTTGTATAATAATATATATGTGTAAAAAATCTTTTTCCTTATTACTTGTTTTATTAATTAGTGTAAATATATTATTTACTTCGCTTGTTTTTTTATTTGATTTTTTAAAAACAAAATCAATTAATTATACTACAACAAGTGTTGCTATGATTAATTTTTCAAAATCTAATAACATTTCTAAATCTTTTATTGATGTTTGTTCAAATATAAGTAATATGCTTGTTGATTGTAATTCAAACGATAAAACAAAATCGTTTATTAATAAAAAAGAAACGGGCTGTAATACTTTTCCGATAATTTTTACGGATCAATATATCGGTAGTTCTGCATGGAAATATAAATATGATTTATGCAATTTTAAACTTTCTACAATTTCTGCTTCCATAAAAAAACATATTGTAGATAAGCAGGGACGAACGAGTGATATGTTTATGTTGTTGTTATTACAGATTTTAATATATTTAATAGTATTAAATATGTCTTATTGTTTTAATAATTTTTATTTGATTGTAAATAAAATTACACCGTCTTTACGGACGGTGTAATTTTTTTTATTGGAGTAATAAAAATGAAAAAAACATTTTTGTTAAAATTAATTTCAATTATCGTAACTGTTTTTTTGTTGATGACAACATCAATAAATGATTTTGTTTATGCAATTTCCTTAACATCTGCGGTTCGGTCCAATAATGCAAATTCGGATTCTTTGCAAAGTTTAAATATGAATAATAATGTTATTTCCTATAATTTAGGTAAAATAACATCTGCGGTAAATTGTAACAGTGATACGTTGGTTATAAATATACAGGACTTTCATTGTAATCCTTCGGTTCAAAAAAATATAAGTGATATTATTTCTACTCTTGTTGAAAAATATAATATTAAATCTGTTTACGTTGAGGGCGGTTACGGTAATATAAACACCAAATGGTTGACCGATATAAAAGATGAAAATATACGAACTAAATTAATGCAAACTTTACTTGAAAACGGTTCTTTAACCGGTGCCGAATATTTTTCGGCAACAAATCCTTCTTCAAATATCAATATATATGGTATGGAACAAGAAAGTGTGTATAAAGAAAATTTTGAAAGATTACAAGAGATATTTTCAAATAAAAGGAAATATGAAAGAATTATTAAAGCTTTTGAGAAGGATTTAAAGTTTTTACAAAATAAATATTTTAGTTCCGAAAATAAAAAATTTAATAACATATTAAAAAAATATAAAGCAGGACAAATTGAATCAAGAAAATATTATAAACTTCTATTTAAATATGTCCGTAAATATAAAAATCCTACGGATGGAATGTATGGAGCATTGCTTCCTGTTAAAATAGAGGATTATCCCAATATTCATACATATATGTTGTTAGGGGAATATGAAAAGAATATAAAATCTGCAAAAATTACGGTTCAATTAAAAAGATTATTGAATGAGTTAAAAACTTATCTGTCTTACGAACAATATAACCAAATTGTCAAAAACACGAATAATTTAAAAGATATGCCGGAACTTGTTTCTATTTTAAATAAACTCCCTGATAATTTTAAAAATACTCATTTTTCTTCAGAAATAAAAAATTTTATAAATTATGTTGAAATATCAAAACAAATAAATCCGGTAAAATTATTGGAAGAAGAAAGAACTTTAATTGAAAATTTAAGGATATCGCTATCCAAAAATGAAACTGAGCTTGATATCTCTTTTCTGTCTGATTTTTTTAGTTATTTTACGGATTATTTAAAAACTTCCATAACATCGGATAATTATAAATATTTTGCTGCAGAATTTAATAAATTTCAAAATTTATGGGATAAATACACATACTATAACCAAATAAACAAATATAAACAAGATTTTGATATTTTAGATGCATATTATAAAACAAATATTCAAAGAGACTATTTGTTTTTGGAAAATATTAAACAAAACAGCAAATTACAAACAGGAACTTCCGGTAAATTTGATAATAATTATGTAAATATTTTAGAATCGGCAAAAAATATTATTATTGTTGTAAGCGGAGGTTTTCATACTGAAGGTTTAAAAAATGTAATAACCAAAAACAATATTTCTTATATGGTTATTACTCCAAATGTCAAAGGTAATGCAAATTTTGCAACTGACAGATATGAACAGTTGGTTAAAATGCCGATACGAACTTTGGCTGAACAAGCTTTTCAGTTACCGTTATTATCAAACGGAGAAAGGTTACAAATAGTATATGAAGGTCTTAAACATCTTGATATTGAACCTACACAGGAAAATATTGAAATTTTAAATACCACCGCAAATGAAATCGTAAGCAGTTTAACCGGACGACAAACAAAATATAAAAATATATTTGAACAAAATAAAGGAACAATAAATGTAAATGAACATAAATTTTTTGATATGCAAAATTTGGTTAAACTTACTGTAAAAGAAATGATAAATTTTGCAAATCCAAAAAATTATGCCGATGAAACTTTTTCTTTCATGGAAAAATTCCTCTCAAAATCAAACGGCAGAATATGGGAAATAGATCAGCTTCCTACCGATATTATTGAACAATTAAGAAATATAGGTTACAGCGAATACTTACCGGAATTTTTACAATATGCGTATTATAACATTGGAAAACAAATTATTGAAAGAAATAAAAACAATAATAATGTAAATGTTAACGAATATGAATTTTCAGCAAATAATTGTCCTTTTATGATTAAATTTCCTAACGGAAAGGTTATTGTAATTTTAAGAGAAATGGACGGAGCAACAGAAAATTATTATATTATTGACGAAAATTTTAATTGGGATAATCCTCCTATAGAATTTGTGAGAAAAAAAAGAATCGATAACCCTAAAATTGAACTTATAAAATACCTTGAAAAGCAAGATTATGCAAAAGATAACGATATACGTTTATTAGAAAAAGAAGATACTAATTCAATATTTATTACTGCAAATTCAGATGTTGAATTTATAAATTTAAAAAATAATAATTTATATGAAACTTATTATTCGGAAAAACAAAAAGATAAGGATTTAACGGTTATTTTAAACGAATTAAACAATAATGCAAATGATAAATATAGTCAAAAAACAAATATGCTAAATGTATTGGAGATAGAAAATTTCAGCAAATTAAATGATAACCAAATTGTGTTTATATCTCTACAGGATTATAGTAATGCTGAAATTGATAAGAAAAAACACATAGAAGAATATATAGAATATGCAATAAAAAATAATGAACCTATAATAATTTATCCTAATTTATATGTTAGCAATGATAACTTATCAAATGCCAACTTAAATTATTTATTTGGAACTTTAGCTGAAAAACTTGTTAGTTTTTCAAATGATTATATTGTAAAACTAAGTCAATCTATAAATGAATTACCAAATGTAAAAAAAGTAAATGATAGTAAAAAAACAGAAGTATTAGCATATTCTGTAAAAGAGATACTAAAAAATGCTTTTGTATATGGAACACTTTCTAATGTAAACAAACCTATAGTAGTAAATTTTGATAAGACTAATTCTCAAATAGATATTCTAACCTTAAACGAAGGCAAAGAAAAAAATATTTACAGAAAAATTTTAACATTTTCTAATAAATTAAGAGGTTATGGTTTAGGTATAGAGAACATAAAAGAAGGTGTTAGCAAACTTAACTGGCAATACTTAGATAATTTCAAAGATGATAAAAGAGGAATATCCCGTGCAAGTTTAAAGTTAAACAACAAAGACGGTTATTTACAAATTAATAAAAGCAAATTAAAAAACAATGATTATTATAATGAAGTTTCAAATAAAATATTGGAAATCTTCAAACAAAATAATATCGATATTAATATTGATAAAAATTTAAGAACTTTTAATTTTATTGTTTCTTTACTTTTAAATAATGAAAGTATAACCGATAAAGATTTAAAAAAACTAAATGGAACCAAAGCAGAAATAATAGAATTGATTTTAGAAGCTCTTAACAAAAAGTTAATTAGTTTAGATCAAACAGATAGATATTATAGAACTGTTTTACGAAGAATAGAAGATATAACATTTGTTTTGGAAATAAAAGAAACTAAAGAAATTGACGGGAAAGAAATTGAACAAATAAATTTTGTTTCGTTGCAAGTTTTAAGTCTTTACGGTCAACCCGAACTGTTTGTTACAACAAAAAATGAAGACAGATATGGCGAAGGTGAAAATGATCCGGTAATAGAGTTGGAATTTTATTTGCAAGACAACAAAAATTATGAAATAAAAAACATTCATATACTTGATGAACGAAACATTATAGAAAAAACATTTGATAATCTTTTGGATTTCAATAAAAATGAAGAATTGAAAAAAAATATAGATAAAAAAACTATTGAAACCATAGGCTATACCGATAGTGATTTGGAAATAATTTCATTGAATGATTTTGTAAAATACAAAACTTCAAACAATCCAAAACAGTTAACACAAAATGCCATAAAAAATTTGGAGGAAGGGAAAATAATTGCTTTATTTCCGCCTTTAAATAATTTTGATTTACAAAAAACAGATTCTTTTGAAGAATTGAAATATATGTATGATGTTATAAGAACAATTTTATGGGATTTTTCTGAAGATTTCAAGAAAAAAAATAATGCAGTTAAATCCGGAAAGATAGATGTTATTTTAAATGAAATATTGAAAAATGCTTTTGTTCATGGTAATAATTTAAAAACTGCACAACCCATTTATCTATATTTAAAAGGTGACAGGCTTTGCATTTCAAATATTGTTGATGATAAAAATATTGCAAGTCAAAAACAAAAATTTGCAGCTACAATGGCAGGGCTTTGCGGTGTTCATAGCGGAATTGAAAATTTACAAAAATACAGAGGACTTGATTATAAGGATGAAACGAATAATTCAATATTTACGGCATCTTTTATAACGACTTTAAAACAAAAACAAACAGAAAAAGAATATAAATTATCTTATGATAAATGTCCATTTATAATCGAATTCCCCGACGGAAAACAACCACCGATTATCATAACTGCAGAAAAGATACAAATAGGGTTCGGTTCAATAGAAAACTTTTATATTATTGATGAAAATTCCGATTTAAATACTCGCAGGAAAATAGATGAAATTAATAAATACGGATATAACTTAAGTTTTGAAAATAATGTCATAAAAGGTAATGTTAATATTATTGAACTTTCAAAGGATACGGAACAATTAGAGGAATTTTATAAAGACAAAAAAATTACAAACAACAACTTAAAAAATAATAAGTTTATAAAAACATTTACAAATGAAAAAAAAGATTTTGTAAATGCTGCTGAAGTTCATCTATATTTTCTGAAATTATTAGGTGTTGATATAGATAACATGAGTAATGAAGAAATAAAAGATATTGAAAAACTGTTAAATAAATTAAATATTGATTCATATCCGGATATAGTAAATATGGAAGATGATAAAATAAAACGGTTAAGTGATGAATTAAAATCTTTAGAATTAACCGTTACCGATAAAGAAATAAAAAAACAAATAGAAAATATAAAACAAATAAATATTTTTGTCCATCTTAAGGATTATGTTAAAGAAGCATTATCAAAAGACGGTATATTTGACGATATTAATATATACGACAAATATAAAAGAATAGAAAAATATATTAACTATAATCTGCAAAATGAAAATAACCCTATAATAATTTGTCCTAATTTATCTGTTGATTTTGATGATACTAAAAAAACAAATTACGGAAACTTAAAATATTTTTTTGATAAGTTCGGTGACAATTTAATTGGAATTACAAAATTCTATGTTTCTGCAGTTCTTCCCAAAATTATAAAAACAATTGATTTAAGTGCTTTGGATGCCGAAGAAAAAAGGAAATACAATGATAATTTGGAAAATGTTTTGAGTTATTCTTTAAAAGAAATGTTTAAAAATGCTTTCATTCACG
>ONEP01000172.1 GCA_900316875.1 Candidatus Ruminimicrobium bovinum | reverse complement strand
CTTCCAAAAAATTTAATTTTGAAACTGTTTTGGCATTTAGAAATTGATGGTTTTCGGTTGCGTAAGGATACGGAACAAAAATACCTTTTAAACCGTAAAGTTCAACTTCTTTAACCGTTCCGGAACCGGCTCTGCATACTACCATATCAAAACTAGCATAAGCATTGCCGATATCGTGCATATAATCTGCAACATATTTTTTATAAGGGATTTTACCGTAAATATATTTTGTTTCGGTATAATTATTTTTACCCGTTATGTGAATAAACTGAATTTTATCCTTGTATTTCTTGTATAGAATTTCTGCTGCGGAAGCAGTGATGGAATTAAGTTTCTTTGCACCCAAACTTCCGCCGAAAACAAATACGGTAAAAACCGAAGGGTCTAAATTTAAGTGTTTACTTGCTTGTTGCCTTGAAATACCGAATAAATCTTTACGAACAGGGTTTGAAGTATAAACAACTTTTTCTTTTACTTTATCAAAATATTTTTGAGATGCTTTAAAACTTATCGCTATTTTATTTACATAGTTTGCCAAAAATTGATTTGCTACACCGGCAACCGCATTTTGCTCGTGAAGTAAAACCGGGATTTTTTTAAATTTTGCGGCAAGAACTACCGGAACTTCCAAATATGCCCCCATGCCAACTACAACTTTCGGTTTAATTTCTTTTAATATTTTATTTGCATCAAAAACGGCTTTAACCAATTTAAAAGGAAATAATAACAAAGATAACGATTTTTTTCTTATTGCCGGAGAATCGAATTTTAAATTTTTATATTTGTAACCTGATTGTGAAACAATATTAAATGCCGTTAAATTTGATGTGTTAATAATAAAAACGGGATTGTAATTGCTTTGTTTTAATTGTTCGGCAACGGCTATTCCGGGGTAAACATGTCCTCCGGTTCCGCTTGTAACGATTAAAATATTATCCATAATGTTTTTTTCTCCCGTTTTTTGAAATATTAACCAATATTCCCATTGCCAAAAGAGAATATATCATTGACGAACCGCCGTAAGATATAAAAGGTAAAGGCATACCTTTTGTCGGCAACAATCCTATAGACATTCCCATATTTATGGATGCCTGAATAAGTATCATTGCCCCCAATATAAAAGATAATAATTTACCGAATAAATCTTTACAATTTTTACTTATTTTTAAAGCTCTGTGCAGCAAAATTATAAAAAGAGAACATAAAAATAAAACGCCTACAAGTCCCCACTCTTCTCCTATTACGGGAAAAATAAAATCGGTATGCATTTCAGGTAATTGCAGACGAACATCAGTATTTAATTTACCGAATATTCCACCGGAGCCGAATGCACCTGCTGCTATTTGAACATTATCGGATGCTTTTGTGAAATCAAAAACGGATTTTCCGTAATCCATTATTCTTTTTACTCTGTATTTTTGTGTAAATATCAATAACGTGGCAACAGAACCTAAAACCATTGAAATTAAAAATATTATTATAAACCTAAGTCCGGATAAATTAAGCAATATCAACCATATCAGTCCGATAAAAACTATTGTTCCCAAATCCCTTTGAAGCGCAATTAAAATGCAAAACACAACCAAATATATTATTGGAACTATGATATTTGAAATGTCTTTTAAAATGTCTTTCTTTTTTGAAAGGAAATCAACAACCATTATTGCAAATGTAAGTTTTGCAAATTCCGAAGGTTGTAAAGTAAACGGACCTAATGCTATCCATCTTGTTGCGCCGTTAGTGTTTTTCCCGTGAACTAAAACCAATACCAGTAAAAAGATAGTTACACCGAGTATTACCCATTTTATTTTTTTATTTTTCAGAATATTATAATCAACGCAAAATGCGGTAAATATAAAGCAAATACAACCTGCAAACATAAATAAAATATGTTTCATCAAAAACGAATAATGAGAATAGCCGTAACGGATTTTTGCCAAAACAGGTGTTACGGATATGCTGAAATAAAGCCCTATAATAAGCAAAACGGCAATTACACCTATAAGTGTAACATCGTAGTCCTGTATATTTTTTATTTCTTTAACCGGATTGTGAAAATATTTTTTAATTTCCTTAAAAAATTTCTTTATTTCTTTCATTTTATTTTAAAGCCGATACAATTTGTTTGAATACTCTGCCTCTGTCTTCAAAATCTTTAAATTGGTCAAAAGATGCGCAAGCAGGAGAAAACAATACAATATCACCGGAAACGGCAAGTTTTTGTATAATTTTTATTGCATTAAAAATTGTTCCGGCATTATACATTTTTACCGAACCTTTTAATGCTTTTTTTATTATCGGAGCAGCTTCACCTATAAGAACGATATTTTTTACTTTTTCTTTTATTAAATTGAAAATAGGTGTATACGGACTGCCTTTATCCTGACCGCCCAAAATTAAATGTATATTTTTATCAAATGCTTCCAATGCCACTTTTGTAGAATCAACATTTGTTCCTTTAGAGTCGTTATAATATTTTACACCTCTTAAATTCCTGACAAATTCTATTCTGTGCTCAACACCTTTAAACAAAGAAACAGCTTTTTTAATAATTTCCAATTTAATTCCCGCACAATATGCAGCAGCAATCGAAGCTAAAATATTATCAATATTATGTTTTCCCAATAATTTTACGGGTATTGAAAAATTTTCTTTTTTTGCTTTGTCTTTTAATGTAAATATGCCGTTGTTATATGAAATACATTGTTTTGAGGTAGTATCGTTAAATGCAAATTTTGTTGCTTTGCTTTTTAAAATTTCTTTTTTTAATATTTTATCTTCACAATTGTAAATTAAGAAATTTTTATTAGTTTGATTTTTAAAAATATTTGCTTTTGCTTTTATATAATTTGCCATTGTTTTATGGTGTTTTAAATGGTCCGGGGTTATGTTTAACGAAACCGATATTTCCGGTTTAAAAGAAGGTGAATCTTCAAGTTGATAAGAAGATAATTCCAAAACAAGTATGGTATCAGAATTTATTTTGTTAACAACCGACGATATCGGATAGCCGATGTTTCCGGCTACAACGGCATTTTTATATTCTTTTTTTATTATTTTATAAATTAAAGTGGTAGTAGTAGTTTTTCCGTTAGTTCCTGTTACCGCTATTATTTTTTTGCATCTGATAAAATTTAAAGCAAAATCCAACTCGCTTATAATCGGAATTTTTTTCTTTTTTGCAAGTTTTAAAACAGGTAAATCCGAAGCAAGCCCCGGACTTTTTACAATAATATCGGCTTGTAATACCTTATCGGAATGTTGCCCGAATTCGCAGCGAACGGCTTTATTTAATCCCATTTGTTTATATGTTTTTTGTTTTCCGCTGTCACTTGCAAAAACTTTAAAACCTTTTTTAACGGCTAAATTTGCTGCCGCTATTCCTGATTTACCTAACCCTAAAACTGTTATGACCGAATCTTTTTTACATAATTGTTTTATTTTCATTTTATCTTACCTTTAACGATGCAATTGCCAAAATTGCAAGAATAATACCTATTATCCAAAACCTTATTGTT
>ONEP01000171.1 GCA_900316875.1 Candidatus Ruminimicrobium bovinum | reverse complement strand
TTTTCTCTTCTATTTTTGATAAATCTTCAACGGTAAAAGGTTCTTTCCTGTCAAAATCATAATAAAACCCTTCTTCAATTGAAGGACCTATGGCAACCTTTGTTCCCGGAAACAATTCCAAAACCGCTGCCGCCATAAGATGTGATGTTGAATGTCTTAATGTTTGTAAATCTTTTTCCATTTTAAAAAAACTCCGTATTCTTAATCTTCTTCGTTATAACCAAGTATTATAACATATTTAAAACAAAAAAAGAAAATAAATAAATAAAAAATAAATTTATAACTTGCAATATATATATATAAATGAGCATACCCGATTTATTAGGATATGCTCAAGTTTTTTTAGTATTTAATATAAAACAAATTACTATTTTATTCTTCTGTTTCCATTTTCCTTCTTTGTTTCAAATATTCTTGTTTGGCTTTTCTTTTTTCTTGTATCTTTTTTATTTTTGCAATTTTTCTTTTTTCTTTAGCGGTTAAAAAACTGTATTTCATTCCAAAGTTTCCGTCAAAGCCGGTTCTGTCCCCGCTTCTTCCCATTAACTGAATGTATAAACTCCACGGACTGTTTTTAAAACTTTTGTCCACACCTGCACCGAATTCAACATAATTTCCTATTTTCTGCCCGTCAAATTCTACTTCTTCCACTTTTGTTGTTACTTTGTCACCTGCATTTACCACATAACCTATTAATCCATAAGGTTGCCAACCGTTTTCCAAATTTAACTTTGCTTTTATTTGCGGTTCAAATATTATGTTTGCTACGGATTGTCCTTCAACTTTTGCTCCTTGTTTTGTTTGGTATTCTTGGCTGTTTACATTGCCATACATCAACATTAAATTCGGTTCCAATTTCCATTTATCACTTAAATCAAAATTATATCCTGCTTTTGCTCCTACCGAATACATATTCATATCAAAGTTATCCGTTCCGTAACTGCTTTGGCTTTCCGCTTTATTAAAGTTAATATTTGCAGTTACTCCTGCATACCATTGTTCTTTTAACAACATTCCCGTTGCACCTAAAATATAACCTGTTTGGCTTACTTTTATATTTTCATATTTCTGTTCACTGCCTGCATATCCTAAATATAAAGATACTAAACTGTTTTCACCTGTTGCCAAATCAAGCCCGGCAAGTGTTCCCGTTAATGTGTTATCTACTGATAAATTATCAAAATTTATCGTTTCTTGCGAATAAAACGGTCTTAACCATAACCCGCTTTCTATTCTACCTGTCTTTTGGAAAAAGATTGTATTTGCCCTTGATGCATAAATCGGACTGTCAACGGGAATTTCATTTTTTACCTGTAATATTCTGCTTTTAATATTTTCCATACTTGCAAATGCTTGGTTTAATACTGTTGTTTGTGTTATCAATCCTTCTGCCATTGCTATTTGTCCTGCTACTTTTTCAGGATTATCTTTTGCCGTTACCGAGAAATTAAGTGTTCCTGCATTTTTATTGTATTCAACATTATATTTGAATAACCTTGAATTTACCGTATCTATGCTTGTTATTTTGTCTTTTAATTCTTCCGATGCTGTAAATTCTATTTCTGCTTTCTTTCCTTTAAGTTCCGTTAAAATATTTATTTCGTTAATATTCATATTTCCTTTTTCGGAATAACTATCAGCATTGATTGTATCCATAGTTTTGTTTTTCAAATCTACATCTACGGCTAAATTTAATTTATCGGTTACTGATATTGTCTTAAAGTTATGTTTCTGTGTTAATGAATTTGCTAAATCCATTGCAGAATTTTGTGAAGTCAAATTATCTACCGCTAAACTTCCTTTTTCCGTTAGCTTAAATATTGTGTCTTTTAATCTTAATGTTTCTACTTCTATTTCTGAATTATTTGTAAATACCGAAAGATGTGAATTACTACTGCTACCATTTAATGAACTTGCCTGTTGAATATTTGAGTTTAAAATAAGTTCTTTTTGTTTAATAGCATTATTATTTATTAAATTACAATTTACATACAAATTTCCTGTTCCTGTTATTTTATTATTATTTTCTATGCCACTGTTAAATATTAAATTTCCGTTATTTATTATGTTGCCATCAATATTATTTGCATTACTTATTAATTTTACTTTATCTTGGATATTTATACTGTTTGCGGATAAAGCATTTTCATTATTAAATGTTCCACTTGATATGTTTATTATATTCTGTTTAAAATAACCTAAATTATCAAAATTACCGTTAATATTGAAATTTCCGTTACCTTCTATTCTTCCGTTATTTTGTCCTTGTTCATTTACAATTAAATTTAAATTGTTTGTTATCGTTGAATTTACAACATTGTCTAATTTTGCTGTTTCTATATCACCTTCATTTATTAAATGCCCATTGTTTATCAAAGTTTGATCTATCGTTATGTTTTTGTTATTTGTAAAATTCGCTCCGATATTTATTGTCATACTGCTTTGGTTTATATCTTTATTATTAACAACGGTATTTTCTATTATTAATTTTCCTTCTCCGAATATATTGTTTTTTATAGTTCCGCCTTTTGCTGTTATTTCTCCATCATTTTCAAAATCACTTTTTATAATAATATTATCAAACGAAGTGTTAAATGTAGAACCTTTTTCTATGTTTAATGTATCGGCATCTATTATTCCAATGTTATCCGTTAATGAATTTGCTTTGTTTGTATAAGTACTTGTTTTTATATAATTTGTATTTGTTGTTATTCCTACATTGTAAAATTGTCCGCTCGCTGTTATTGTTGAATTGTTTACGATTATTCCGTTATTTATATAATCTGTTGATTTTAATACATTATTATTTTCAAATGTTCCGATACTTGCAACGGTTACCGTGCTTTGTGTTATACTTGAATTATTTATTACATAACCTTCTATGTTCAAATTACTGTTACCAAAAATATAATTGTTATTTGTTCCTCTGTTAAAAATTAAAGTTCCGTCGTTTTCAATTCGTCCGTGAATATCTGTAGCTGATGTTGTTAGTTGTTTTCCTTCGTTTATCGTTATATTGTTTACTATTGTGCTACTATTTACTACTTCACCATCTATAGTTGTTCTTCCTGTTCCAAAAATATAATTACTATTTGTTCCATCAGTAAACATTAAACTTGAATTATTTTCTATATCACCCGTCAAATTACTT
>ONEP01000103.1 GCA_900316875.1 Candidatus Ruminimicrobium bovinum | reverse complement strand
GAGATAAATCATCCCCCATTTGAGGAGAAACCGATATCAATGAAAAATAATATTTCATGTGACACTCTATATCACTGCCTGTATATGTTGCAGTTGCTATTATAACATAGTCCCTTCTTTTAATACGGTTATTCTGTGTTATATAATCCCATGACAGACTTGCTCGAAAAGAGTCATTACCATCTTTTTGTAACTCCTTCGGCCAATCTTTGTTATTTTCAATATCCGAATAAGAAAACATATTCTCAAATTCTATACCAACAGTTGCAGACACTTTATTGTCATATATATTATTTTTATATTCTATTCCCCCTAAAGGTTTTTTATTATACCAACTCCAATCATTCCACTGTTCTATATTTGATACTTTTATAATTAAAGGTTTATGCTGTCCACTTCCGGAAATTAAAGGCAAAGTATTTTTTACAGTAGCATTAAAAAGATCACCGCTATATTTTTCTACAAGATTATTAGACCCCGGCATAATGTTATCGTTTAATAAAGATAAACCCGGTTTATTATAATTTTTATTATTCTGGTGAAGAATCTTATATCTATCACCATCCTCAATTTTTTTTTCACCAATAAATTCTGTTTTCAAACAATGAACATTATATTTTGGGTCTAATAACTCCCATCTTTCTTTTGATGTAACTACTTGATAACATATATTTGAAATTTGTTCTCTAACAACTTCAATTGCAGTATCTGCCATATAAAATTCTTTCTTTTTTATAATATCCGACTGAATTGCGATATACGGAGCTAAAAATATTTTTAAGCAAACAAAAGCTATTACAAGCATTATTACTGCCATTACAAGTGTCATAACTAAAATAAAACCTTTATTCTGTTTTCTTATTATCATAAAATTACCTACATATTAAATTCAACACCTTCAATACCTCTTAACCTACACGTTATATATGACCTTCTTAACCTGTCATTTTTATCTTTATAAATTATTATTAACTTTATAAAAGGTGTATAAATTGGCTTAAATTCACTAAATCCATCTATCCATTTTTCATTTAAATCTATACCTGTATAATTATAAAACTTGTCCTTTGTTATACCTTTCGATATTTCATAATACACTTTAACTATATTATCAAATAAAACTATTTCTTTACTCCTATCATAATTATCAGTAGTAAAAGTAGATACTTTCAAATATCCTTGAGTAATTGTTCTTGATGAAGTTCCGGAACAATAACACAACTTATAGTTCTTATCAATATCAATATCAGGTAAACTATTTACATCATTTGAATAATATTTTATTTTTTCTGATTTATTTTTATTTGAAATATTATTATTATCTTTCAATAAATTAACTCCATTATTACCTTCTTTAAAATAATAAGTTTCGTAACGCTTACCGTCTGTTGTATTAAAAAAACGAAATTCAATATTATTATATATATCATAATATTGACAAGTTGCCGCAGAACGTTGAAACATTCTTTCAAATACCTGCAAGTTATTAAAAGTTTCCGAAGTCGCGGACAAATCATTAAACTGATTGTATACTATAACAAGCATAAAATAAACCGAAAGCATAACAATGGATGCTATCAACATTGCAATAACAATTTCCACCAAAGAAAATGCTTTTTTATTTTTAAAGATTTTCATTAAGTCCATTATTATAATTTCTCCATGGCATTGAATTTGTTACATGCATTCCTATTATATTACCGCTGGGAGTTTTACACCAAACATAAACCGAAGGCATTAAAAACCATTGCGGTTTCGGTGCATCGTCACCTGTCAAATTTGTTCTTTGAATTTCTATTTTAGTCCACTGATATTTTATTTCCACATATTTATTATTGTCATTAGGGTTTACGTTAAGTTTTATTTTATTACTATTAAATTCAAATTCAGTTGAGGGTAACGGATAAAGCAAAGGGGGATAAATTGTCCCCTTTTTCTTTTCAACAGCAGTATAATCCCATATATCTATACAGTATTTTTTCCAACTATCAAACTCACCTTGTTTCCCAAAATCAAATACATTGTTCTGAGAATCTCCATCTCTATCTATTGCAGTTCCTACAACAGAAGCTTTTTTTGCTTCTATATAACTTGTTAAAATACCGAGAACAGCTCTATCTTCCTCAAATTTAACTTTTAATTTCCATGCAAATAAAAAAAACGCGGAAATATTAAGAATAATTATTGTCATAATTACCCAAGCAACAACAACTTCAATTAAAGTAAAACCTTTTTTATTTTTCATAAAATTTATAAAGTAATTTCCTGCCAACTTTGCCCTTGTATTGAACCGTTTTGTTCTTCCGCTTCTTCAAATATTATTCTATTAACAACGCCAACACCTTTGTTATTTTCTACTTGATTTCCCTCAATAAGATGCCCTTTTATATGCCAACCTTTGACCCTTGATTTAGGACTTGCCTTTACTTCTACTTCCAATCTACAATCATCATTATGTTGTCCTGTACAATTTCCGGATGATATATACAGAACTATTTTATTGTAATCATTACCATACTTAATTTTATCATTACCATCAAAATCAATATCGGAACTATCATCTTTTTCAGGCCTAAAATATTTATTGTCAATTAAAAGGGCTTTTATCGGTTTCCAATTTTGGATAGTTTTTCCCTTATCGTTATCATTGTCAAAAATGAAATAATAGCCGTTATCTGCATTATACACTCTTTCCTGTTCAATTATTGCACGAACAAGCTGAACACCTTCTTTTTTTGCGGCACTTAAATAAAACAAATCCAAATTAGGAATTATTAGCATTAATATTCCTAATATTATAATAACTACTAAAAGTTCCATCATTGTAAAAGCTTTACTTTGTTTTAATTTTTTCATTTACATTCCACTCATCATTGCAGAAGCCATATTAAATATAGGCAAATACAGGGCAATAACGGCAGTTCCCACAATAAAACCCATACCTACTATCAAAATAGGTTCCATTATTGCACTTAAACTTGCTACTATACTATCAACTTCATCATTGTAATAATCAGTAATTTTAAGAAACATTGAACTTAATTGCCCGGATTTTTCACCTACGGCAGTCATCCTTACTATCATTTTTGGAAATATGAAATGTTTATCCATTTCCTCGGAAAATTGCTCACCCGCGACAACCTTATCTTCAATGGATTTTAAAACAAACCTTATATAAGAATTATTAATTGTTTTTGAAGCTATTTGCAAAGATGAAATAATATCAACACCGCTTGCAACAAGTGTGGACAATGTTTGGAAAAAACTTGCAAAAAGCATTTTTAAATAAATATTACCGAATATAGGAATTTTAAATAAAAATTTATCAAATACTAACTTAAAGGCCGGAACTTTCATACACATTCTAAATATAATTATAAGAATAACAATAAATATAATTATAAATATCAATTTACTTAAAATAAACCTGCTTAAATTCATTAATATCTGTGTCGGTAAGGGAAGCTCCGCACCGAAAGATAAAAACATCGCCTCAAATTTCGGTATAATTACAAGAACAAGTATCAACATAATTGCAACAAAAAAACAACCTATAAAAGCAGGATAAGAAGCTGCCGATTTAATTTTTTTTCTTAATTTTGCAGATTTTTCGATAAAAGCAGCCAAATCAAGCAAAACTTTAGGTAATTTACCGGCTCTTTCACCAACCATAATCATTGAAACAAAAGTATTACTGAAAATTTTTGGAAATTTTGCCAACGAATCGGATAAAGTTTTACCGCCCCTTAAATCTTCGGCAATTACGGTTAAAACTTTTGAAAAATATTTATTTTGAGACATTGTTGACATATCAAGTATTGCATTAAAAACATTTACACCGGCATTTACAAGTGTTGCCATCTGCCTGCAAAATATAGCAAGCTCATCTATGCTTACTTTACCTGATTTACTTGTAGTTAATGCTACAACTTTATCATTTAACCTGGAATACCAATTTCCGTAACGATTTTTTTCTTTTACGGACAGCAGAACTAAATTCTTTGATTTAAGCGTAGATATCAAATCCATCTTAGAAGAAGCATCCATAACACCGTCAACAACTTTCCCGGTAATATCCATTGCTTTATAAATAAATTTTGCCATAAAAATATTTCCTTAAAATTAAGTTGCTTTTGCCGAAGATGTAACGGAAAACACTTCTTCAACAGTTGTTATACCCTCAAGCATCTTATTTACCGCGGCCTGTCTTAACGATACCAAACCTTCTTTTACCGCAACATCCTTGATATCAAGTTCGGAAGCATTACTTGAAATCATTCTTCTTAAAGAATTTGTAATTTTCAATATTTCAAATATAGCCACCCTTCCTCTATACCCGGATCCGTCACAAGCACTACATCCTGCACCTTTGTATAATTTAGCGGTATTGGGAAGCCCTAATTTTTCATAAACGGTATCGTGAACTTCCGTCATTTCCATTTTACATTTCGGGCAAATAGTTCTAACAAGTCTTTGTGCTATTATAAGGTTAACGGCATCGGAGACAAGATACGATTCTATACCCATAAAAGACAACCTTGAAATTGTGCTGACGGTATCATTTGTATGAAGTGTTGAAAACACCAAATGTCCGGTTAATGCGGATTGAATTGCAATTTGGGCAGTTTCAGTGTCTCTGATTTCTCCGATAAGAATAACATCCGGGTCCTGTCTCATAAAACTTCTTAATATTGAAGCAAATGTAAGCCCTATATCCGAACGAACGTGCACTTGGTTTATACCTTGAATTTCGTATTCAACGGGGTCTTCCGCCGTTGATATATTTATATCCGGTTTATTTATATATTTTAAAGCTGAATACAATGTTGTAGTTTTTCCGCTTGATGTAGGACCCGTTACAAGAATCATTCCGTTAGGTGCCTGAACAGCTTCCTTAAAGAATATAAGTTCCTGCTGTGAAAAACCGATTTTATCTATATCAAGTGCAAAAAGTTCCTTTGATAAAATTCTAAGAACAACCTTCTCACCCCATAACGTAGGTATTATGGATACACGGATATCTACCTTTGTTTCTCCGACTTTTACCCTACATTTACCGTCTTGAGGTAACCTTCTTTCTGCAATATCCAAGTCAGACATAATTTTTATTCTGGATACTATTGCATTGTAATATCTCTTTTGCGGAGCAATTGAATTTATTAAAGAACCGTCTATTCTCATTCTCAAACTGACAGTTTTCTCGAAAGGTTCCAAATGAATATCACTTGCTTTTTTGGAAATAGCATCAAAAAACATTGAATTTACATATTTAACAACAGGTGCGGATTCAACATCATCAACAGCTGCCTCTTCTTCTTCGGCAATTTCGGGAGCTTCTTCTTCAACAGCTGTATCGGTACTTAAAGCATGACGAATATAATATTTTTCAATAAATTCTAATATATCTTTTTCGGAAGATAATTTTGCCGATATTTTTAAACCTGTAATACTTTGAATATCCGATTTATAAACGACATTTGAAGGGTCTGCCATTGCAACCGACAATTCGTCACCGTTTAATTGAAGAGGAACCGTTAAATACTGTCTTGCAATTTTTTCGGGTATTGTCGAAATAACAGACATTTCTATATTTACCGTCGATAACTTACAATATTCAACACCCATTGAAACCGAAAGTGCATTTAACAAATCCACTTCCATTATAAGTTTTTTTTCTAATAAAACTTCACCTAACTTTCTTTTTGAAGCAACCGCTTCTTTTAGTGCACCATCCAACTGTTCTTTTGTTATTTTTCCCTGACTAAGTAAAACTTCACCTAAAAACTTTTTCCTTAAAGCAGTTAATAACATTAGTTTCTCCCAAAAGATATCTTATGTAATTATAGGTAAAATTTAGCGTTTTGTCAACATAAAAATTTTGTAAAGTAAATTTAGTTTAGGGTTGAGAGTTAAGGGATGACGGTTTAATGACAATAACAAATTTTGAGGGATAAAAATGAAAAATTTAAAAGATTTAGAATATTGCAAATAAAATAAAAAAAAAGCCAACCGTCAGGTTAGCTTTTTAAATTATTATTTTTAAAATTTATTAAAATTATTTATGGTAATCTAAGTGTTAAACCGACAAAATGTGAACCGTAACTCTCTTTTACTTCTACAGGCAATTC
>ONEP01000168.1 GCA_900316875.1 Candidatus Ruminimicrobium bovinum | reverse complement strand
TGTCGTGACAGGAACAGAATAGCATTACAGTCGGATTTATTAAGTGCTTCAGTTTTGGGATTAAAAAATATTTTACTTTTAAGCGGAGATCATCCTTCGGCAGGTGAATATATAGGAACTAAAACTGTTTACGATTTGGATGTTTTGCAACTTATAAAAACTGCAAAATTATTGGAAACAGGATTTGATTTGGCAGGTAAAAAACTAAACGGTAGTCCTAAGTTTTGTTTAGGTGCTGTTGCAAATCCGAATTCAACACCGCTTGATTTACAAATACTTATGCTTGAGAAAAAAGTTTCCTGTGGTATAAAATTTATCCAAACTCAAACGGTGTTTGATGTTGAACAATATAATGAGTTTTTTGAGAAAACCAAACATTTACCGGTTACAATTTTGCCGGGTGTAAGTGTAATAAAATCCGTTAAATTTATGAATTTTTTAAAAAATTTACCCGGAGTAAATATTCCGGAAAAAATTCAAAATAGAATTCTTTCGGCAAAAGATCCTTTTAAAGAAGGTATTTTGATTTGTGCCGAAACAATAAAACAATTAAAAAAATTTACAAAAGGTGTTCATATAATGGCAATAGGTATAGAAGAATATATACCTGAAATAATAAAGCAGTCAGAAATTATATGAAATTAAAATTTGCGGCGGTTTTGTTTTTAATTTTGTGTCTTGTTAAATTTTCGAGTGCGGCAGATGTCGGGACAACATCTTTCCAGGTTTTAACTCTTCCGATGTCAGCTTACGATGCGTCTTTATCAAATATATCAATTGCAGGTATTTCTTCATCGCCATCAAACCCTGCCATAATGCCATACACATCATATTATTTATTGTTTTCACATGCTATTTATTTGGCAGATACCAATTATAATGTTTTATCTTTTAATTTGCCGGTAACAAATAAATCAAGCATAGGTGTTTCTATTACATATTTTGACTTAGGTTCAATGCAAAAAACAATTGAAACTTCCGGCGGTTATATTATACAGGGCGATTTCTCTGCCAATGATAAAATTTTTACTTTTTCATACGGACATAAAATTAATGATGATATAACTGCAGGTGCAAGTATAAAATATTTAAAACAGGAAATAGATGATATCGGTTATTCTGCCGTTGCATTTACGTTAAGCGGTTTATATTTTATTGACGATAAAATGTATTGCGGTGCAGGTTTAAATAATATCGGTAATGCCGTAAACAGTTATAATTTACCTACAAATTTATATTTTTCTTTTTTATATCACGTGCTTGATTATTTAACAGGCATAGGCGAATTAAATGCTTATTATAATGACAATATTTATGAATTAAAGTTAGCTTTGGAAGCAAGTTATCAAAAATTAAAATTCAGATGCGGTTATAAAATACCGTTGAATTATCAACAACGAATTGATTTACAAAATGAATTGCTTTCAAATTTTTCTTTAGGTTTTGGATTAAATTTAGATTTTTTAAGTATAGATTATGCATGGCTTCCTAAGGGCGATTTGGGAAATATTCATATGTTTTCTGTGGGAGTTGAGTTTTAATTAAATGAAAAGAATTATATTATTTATTATGTTTTTTGTTTTTTATTTTACCGGTTATTTGTTTGCTGTTCCGGCAAGTCCGGATTTTGCCGAAATTAAACAACCGGACGGAAAAACTTTTAAAGCAAGGTTAAAAGGGGACGAATTTTACCATTGGTATGAAAGTGAGGATGGGTATACCATTATAAAGGATACTTCTACAAAATTTTGGAAATATGCAAAAAAACATAAATTCGGTCATTTGGAAAAATCGGAATATATCGCAGGTAAAGATATTCCGGTTGATATAAGAAAGGGGCTAAAAGATGAAGAAATGCTTTTAAAAGCAGCAAATAACAGACACCAAACAGAAATGCAAAACAGAGCTTCCGATTTAAAGCAAAAAGAATTTATTAACAGAGCTGCTTCTTTCGGTTCAAATAACAAATCGGTTGTTGTAAATGAAAAAAATTTGGTTATACTTGTTGAGTTTGCTGATAAGAAATTTACTTTTTTACCCGAACAGATAAATGATTTATATAATCAAAAAAATTATACTTATGACGGCGCCGTAGGTTCGGTTAAAGATTATTTTGATGAGATTTCATATAACAATTTTGATATGGAGTTTATAGTTTCCACATTTGTTGTTACATTGGATAAAAGTTATGTGTATTACGGTGAGAATGATTCTTCGGGTTCGGACAAACACCCTCGTGAAATGGTTGAAGAAGCTATAGCAAAATTGGACGAAGCCGGTTTTAATTTTGCTCAAGCCGACGGAAACGGTGACGGTTGGGTTGATATTTTGACGGTTGTTCATGCCGGATGCGGTGAAGAGTATACGGGAGCCGATTCCAATGATATATGGTCACATCAATGGTCAATACATTCCGTATATACAACAAAAGATAATAAAAAAATATCAAAATATATAGCTGTTCCCGAACGAAGAGGTTCGGAAAATTCAAAAGTAGGGCTTGTTCGAATAGGCGTTATAGCTCACGAATTGTTGCATATTTTCGGTATTCCCGACTTATATGATACCACTTATAAAAGCAAAGGATTGGGTTCTTTTTGCTTAATGGCACACGGCCTTTGGAACGGGGACAGCGGTTCCGTGCCGGCGCATCCTTGTGCTTGGGTAAAATATAAACTCGGCTTTATCGAAGAACCTCAGGGGTTATCAAAAGGGAAAAATTCAATAGGAATATCTGCAAATTCAAAAGATGCTTTTTATAAAATTTCTCCGGATAATTTCAGTTACGGAGAATATTTTATGATAGAAAACAGACAGCCATACGGTTTTGATAAAAGTTTACCGGGAAGCACTTCCGGTAAAAGAGGTTTGTTGATTTATCATATTGATGAAAAAAAGGCGAATATCAATGACCGTACTCATTATAAAGTTGCTTTGGAAGAAGCTGATGCAAAAACAAGTGATTGGACAATGTTTGACTTAGCGCAAAACAGAAATAACGGAACGGATACGGATTATTTCAGAGATACTACATTAACAACTTTTAGTGATAATAATATAAATGCTCCGAACAGTTTAAGTTATACTTATCAAAAATCGGATATAAATATTTTTAATATTTCCGCAAGCGGAGATATAATGTATTTTTGGACGGAAAGTTATGATGATTTTGTAGATAATTTAGATGAAAACAGAGGTGTAATAATGGTAAATACCGTTATGGGGTTTTCAAAAACGAAAAGCGAATTGAAATTATTGGATGAAGCTGCTCAAAAGGAAATGTCCGAATATTTTACTTTTACGGTTGAAGGGGCAGAAGAAGCAAATAATATGTATGATATATATAAAGAGTATAATGAAAACGAAACGGTTTTTGCAATACCTAAAAATAAAATGTCCGTGTTGACTGCCGCAAATGCAAATTTGGTTAATAGATTAAATTATGCTTTAAGGACTTCAAGCGGAACGCAAACGATAAAATCCGTAGGTGTAATAAGTTTTGCCGATGATGCTCCCGTTGAAAATAATAATGTTTCAAGCGGGCAAAATATGAGGTTTACCGGAACGGAAGTTTTGGAAGAAATTTCATATTTGCTTAACGAATACGGTTATTTAATGCCTAAATTTAATACTATGCAAATAAATTC
>ONEP01000174.1 GCA_900316875.1 Candidatus Ruminimicrobium bovinum | reverse complement strand
TTATTAAAGCTGCAAAACAACAATATCCTAATGTGAAAATTTATTCCGTAACAAGAAAAAACCTTGCGGAGTTGTTGCGGCAAACTTTGTTGGTTGATAAAATTTTTATCAAAGAAAAAGGTTTAAAATCAAAAATAAAATTAATATCCGATATTCAAAATGAAAATATAGATGTTGCATGTTTGTTTTCGGAGTCTCCGGAAAGTTTAATTTGTGCCTATCTTTCAAAAATAAAAAAAAGATACGGTTTTAAATCGGCAAGTTTAAATTTTTTACTTACCGACAAAGCAGAAAAAAAGGGTGTTCCGTCATTGGTAAACAATATAAACCTTGCAAAAAAAATAGGTATAAAAAATATACAAAATAATTACCTTGATATTATAAAAACAGATTCAAAAACGGATGATAAAATAAATAATATATTAAAACAATATAATATTGAAAATAAAAAGTTTATAGCTGTTTCCATAGGTGCAAGCAAAAGACGACAAGAAAAATGTTTAAAAGCTGAAGTTTGGATAGAAACAATTAACGAATTGACGGGAAAAAATATTCCTGTAATTGTTACCGGGGCCGTGTGGGAAAAAGAATATATAAAAAATATAACGGATAAATGTCTGAAAAAAATCAATGTTTTTTGTCCCGAAGGCGGACTTGTTGAACTTTCAGGTTTATTAAAAAAAGCTTCATTGTTTATAGGAGTAGATTCCGGTGCTATGCATTTGGCTGCAAGTTTAGGAATAAAATGTATCGCATTATACGGTAATACCGACCCTTCGCAAATAGGTCCGCAACCGTTGGAAAACCATATTATTATAAAAAAAGATTCGGCAAAACAAATAACCGCCGATGATATTTTAAATAAAATAGAATTTTAAATTTAGGATAATAAAATGAAATATGCAAGTTACAGAAGTGTTTTTAAAATGTATGAATACATTCAACCTTTTTTGAAATATTCTTCTCCTTTGGAAGAGAAATTACAGGCAAAAAAAGTATTGGTAATAGCACCGCACCAGGATGATGAAAGTATAGGTTGCGGAGGAAGTTTAATAAAATTTGTTAAAGACGGCGGACATCTTGAGATAGCATTCTGCACTACAGGTGAACCTGAAAGAATGAAAGAAACAAAAAATGCTACGCAAATTTTAGGTTCAAAAATAAATCATTTTTTTCAGTTTGAAATAAGAAGTTTATATTCCAATACGGATAAATTGGCAGATTGTTTAAGTGAGTTGTTTTTTTACAAAATAAAACCGGATATAATTTTTATGCCTTTTATGATAGATAATCATCAAGATCACGTAAGTATATCAAAAGCTTTTTGCAAAGCGTATAAAAAAACAAAAATAGATTGCTTGATTTACGCATATTCGGTATGGCAGGTTTTAATACCTAACGTAATAATTGATATATCTAAAGAATGGGAGCAAAAAAAAGCTGCGATAGAATGTTATAAAACACAAACAGCTTCAAGAGATTATGTTACAATGGCTTCTTCAATTGCACAATATTGGGCACAGGTAAAAGGCAAAAATACAAAATACTGTGAAAGTTTTTTTAAAATTTCTTCAGGCAAATATGCTGATATGGTAAGGAAAATATTGTAATGGATAAAATAAAAGTTTTACATGTCTTTTCTTCTGATACAATCGGCGGTGCCGAAAAACAAACGGTTTTAACAACAGTAAGTTTAAAACAATTTAATGAAAAATATGAACCTATACTTGCAGCACCTAAAAAAAGTTTTTTATATGAACAAGCCGAATCAAACGGAGTGAAAGTTGTTGATTTTAAATGTAGAGGAAGTTTTACTCCAACCGGTGTTTTAAGATTATTTAATATTGTAAGAAAAGAAAATATATCAATAATTCATGTTCATCAGGGAAAGTTATATTGGACTGCTTTATTGATGAAGTTGTTTTTTAAAAATTTAAAAATTGTTTTACACAGAAGACAGGATACAAGGCATAAATGGTATGCAAAGTGGCATTATAAAATAGCGGATAAAACATTAACGGTTTCAAAAGCGGTTCGAGATAATTTAATAAAGTATGAAAAAGTTTCCGAAGACAAAGTACAGGTTTTATATAATGCTTTTGATTTTGAAAAATGGACAAAACAAACAGATACTTCCGATATTATAAAAAAATATAACCTTGAAAATAAGTTTGTTATAGGAACGGTAGGTGCAATAGTTTCACTTGAAGGTAAAGGACAACAATATCTTTTGGAAGCAATAGCCGAGTTAAAAAAAGATTATCCGAATATAGTTGCTTTAATTGTAGGTGACGGAGCAGGAATGCAATTACAGCAGGATTATGCCAAAAATTTAGGTGTTGACGATATTTCAATTTTTACCGGATATCAATCGGAAATTCCTAAGTTCTTAAAAGTTATGAATATATTTTGTTTGTTGTCTTGTGATACTGAAGGTTTCGGTAACGTAAACTTGGAAGCACAGGCATTAAAAATTCCGGTTATTACAACAACGGTAGGGGGAAATCCAGAAACTATAATAGACGGTGTTACCGGCTTTTTAATACCTCCGCGAAATACGGATATGTTAATTTCTTCAATAAAAAAATTAATAACCGATAAACTTATGTCGGATAAAATGGCAATTGCAGGTGAAAAGTTTGTTAAAGAAACTTTTTCAAAGCAAAAATTAAGTTCAAGTTTAACCGATATTTATGACGGTGTTTTAAAATGAAATATTTGTTATATCCTTTGTCGATATTGTATTGTTGCTTATCAAAACTTAATAAGTTTTTGACAAAAAGCTATAGATTAAATAAACCGGTTATAAGCATCGGTAATATAACATGGGGCGGCAGCGGAAAAACACCCATGGTTATTGAAACTGCAAGTTATATTTTAAGTTTATGTAAAACTCCTGTTATTTTATCAAGAGGTTATGCAAGAAAAAATAAGTCAAAACAAAATGTTATAGTTAGAGATAAAAAACAAATTTTAAGTGATTTGGAAAATTCCGGTGATGAACCTTTAATGACGGCAAATTTGTTGAATTGCCCGATAGTTGTGGGAAGTAACAGAATTAAAAACGCCGAAATTTCAGAAAAATTTTTACCTGATATTTTTGTTTTGGATGACGGTTTTCAACATTGGAAAATAAAAAGAGATATTGATATCGTTTGCATAAATTCATTAAACCCGTTCGGTAACGGTATGATAATACCTGCAGGTATTTTAAGAGAAAATTTGTCCGCTTTAAAAAGAGCAAATTTGATTATACTTACAAATTGTAATTTATGTGATAAAGAAAAATTGCAGAATTTAAAAAATAAAATTTTAAAAATTACTGGGTTATACCCTTTAGAAACATCGTTAAAGTTTAAAAATATAACAAATTTATTTGATGACCGCGAGATTGAAGAAAATTTAAAAAATGTTACCGATTTTACAATAATATCGGCAATAGGTTCACCGGAAAATTTTATAAACACGGTTAAAAATTCAGGGTTAAAAGTAAAAAATAAATTTATATTTCGTGACCATCATAAATATGTTAAAAACGATATTGTTGAAATTGTAAATAAATTATCGGAAAACGAAAAAATTATTACTACTGCAAAAGATGCAGTAAAAATAAAAGAAGTAATTGATGATGAAATTCGTAAAAGGATTTATGTTTTAAATATGTCGATAATTTTTGATAAAGGAAAAGATGTTTTTGAAAGAGAGATAAAACTTTTATTAGGTATAAATTATGAAAAATAAATTATCACCGGCAATATTTTTGGATAGAGACGGAACTATAAACCATGATAAAAATTATTTAAGTGACGAAAAACAATTAAAACTTTATAAAAATATTGAAAAGCCGTTAAGAAAATTTAAACAATTAGGTTTTAAAATAGTTATAGTAACAAATCAGTCCGGCATAGCAAGAAAATACTTTACCGTAACAAAATTGAAGCAAATTAACTCTAAACTAATAGAAATGTTAAAAGATTTAGGAGTTACGGTTGACGGTATGTATTATTGTCCTCACGGACCTGATGATGATTGTGATTGCAGAAAACCGAAAACAGGTATGGCATTGAAAGCCGCGAAAGATTTGAATATTGATTTGAAAAAGTCTTATATGATAGGTGACAGTGTTAGAGATTATATGTTCGGTTACAATTTCGGCGGTAAAGGAATATTGGTTTTAACCGGACACGGGAAAAAGCAATTTGAAAAAGCCAAAAATGAAAGACAAAAACCGTTAGCTGTTGTCCGAAACTTACTTAAAACAGTGGAGGTTATTGAAAATGATTATAAAAAAAATTAGTGCATTAATAGTAATTTCAATTATGGCGGTTTCGGCTTTTTGTCAACCTGTTGCGGAAGTTCCTTTCCAATGGAGAACAATGAGCGGTAAATTACCTATACAAGAAAATTTGGTGTTTGATGTTTATTGGAAATTTATTAAAGTCGGAAAAGGAACATTGGAAATAAAAGGTTTTGAGGAAGTTAACGGAAGAACGGCATATCATATATATTCCGAGGCAAAATCCGCTCCGTTTTTTGATAATTTTTTTAAAGTAAGGGATATAAACCAATCTTGGATAGATGCACAAAGTTTATGCTCGTTGAAATATTTGATAAATATTTCCGAAGGCGGTTGGAAAAAATATGAACAACTTGATTTTGATCATGAAAACGAAAAATATGTTTTAGACGATGACGGAACAAAAAAACCGGGTAATACGGTTCGTTGGGTTCAGGATGTAATTTCAGCTTTTTATTACATAAGAACTTTGGATTTGGAAGTGGGAAAAGAATATGTTTTTGATGCACATTCAGGGCAGGATACTTGGCCTTTAAAAACAAAAGTTTTGGGAAGAGAAACCGTTGAAGTAAATGCCGGAAAATTTGATTGCTTAATATTGGAACCGGTATTAAGAGAAGATGCAGGTCTTTTTAAAGCACAAGGCAGTTTAAAAGTTTGGGTAACCGACGACGAAAGGAAAATGCCGGTTAAGATGAAATCAAAAATACCTGTAGGTTCAATATCGGCAGAACTTTCAACATATAAAAGTTAGTAAAATGAAAACGGAATTTGTAAAAATAAATAAACAAAATAATAATGAAATAATAGAAACTGTAAACAGAGTTTTAAAAAACAAAGGTATAGTTGTTTTGCCTACCGACACTGTTTACGGTTTAATGACAAGTGTTTTTAATTTTGACGGGCAAAAACAAATATACAAACTTAAAAACAGAAGTATGAAAAAACCTTTAATTTTAATGTCAGATAACATTAAAACACTGAAAAGGTTTGTATCTTTTCCGAAGAAAACCGAAAAAATTGTGATGAATTTTTGGCCCGGTCAATTAACTTTAATTTTGCCGACAACAGAACTCGGTAAACTTTTAACCGGCGGAAGAGATAATTTGGGTGTTCGAATACCGAATTGCAAAATATTGCTTGATATTATGGCAAAATATGACATTCCCTTAATGACTACATCGGCAAATATATCGGGAAAAGAAAGTGCAAAAAATCAGGAAACCGCGGTAGAATATTTTAACAATAAAATAGATTTAATTGTTGACGGCGGTAAATGTGATTATTCTTTTGAATCAACGGTTATTGATATGGTTAAATTTCCTTATGTCGTAATTCGCAAAGGTTGTTTGGATTGTAAAAAATTATTGGAATATATATAGTTGAAAATTGTAGAAATTTGACATAATAATATAAAAATTGTTTAATTACGGAAAACAATAATCTTCGGGGAAGGTGAAATTCCTTACCGGTAGTAAGGTTCTAAAAGAGCTAAGCCTACGACTTCATCATAAAAGATGAAATGAATCCGTGTAAATCGGATGCCGACGGTAAAGTCCGGATGAGAGAAGATAATATATATTTATTTTATTTCCCGAAACATTATTGAATTTGTTTTCGGGATTTTTATTTTATGAAACAAATGCAAGAACATAAAAAATATATGCACTTAGTATTGGACATGGCAAAGAAAGGAAAAGATTTTGTTTTTCCTAATCCTATGGTAGGTGCAATATTGGTTAAAGATAATAAGATAATATCCAAAGGTTATCATAAATATTTCGGTGCCGAACATGCCGAAGCACAGGCAATAAATTTTTCAAAAACAAATGTGGAAGGTTCAACATTATATGTAAATTTGGAACCTTGTAACAATTGGGGAAAATGCCCGCCTTGTGTTGATTTAATAATAAAATCAAAAATTAAAACAGTTGTTTTTGCAATGAAAGACCCTAATCCGTTGACAAGCGGAAAAAGTTTGAAAAAATTAAAATCTGCAGGAATTACCGTAATTAGCGGCATATTGGAACAACAAGCCGAAAAATTAAATAAGCAATATATTAATCACATAACAAAAGTTAAACCCTATATTGTTGTTAAAACGGCAATGTCTCTTGACGGAAAAATTGCTTCGTATACAGGCGATTCAAAATGGATATCAAATGAAAAATCAAGAAGTTTTGTTCATAAATTAAGAACAAATTTTGATGCAATTCTTGTAGGAACAAATACCGTTTTAAAAGATAACCCTGTTTTGTCTTCTCACAATAAAGGTAAAAATCCTGTTAGAGTAGTTTTAGATGAAAAATTAAAAACACCGTCAAACTATAATGTTGTTGACGGTAAAATACCGACGATAATTTTATATGATGAAAATATTAAAAAAACTCCTGTTTACCTTAATAAAAGTTGTATAAAATTGGTTCCTATAAATTTTAATAAAGCAAAGAAAGATTTTAATATCGTAATAGAAAAATTAAACAAAATGGCATTAAAAAGAATTTTAGTTGAAGGCGGTGGGGAAATAAATGCCTCAATTTTAAAAACAGGAAAAGTAAATGAAGTTATAATTTTTATTGCCCCAATTATTGTCGGCGGAAGAACGGCAAAAACATTCGTTGAAGGTGCTGGAGCGAAGTTTATAAAAGATTCTTTAAAATTTAAGAAGATTAATATTAAGAAGTTTGATAACGACGTAGTAATTTTTGCCAAAAAGTAGTTTTTAGTTTGCGGTTAATTATAAATTGGAGTTTAAAGTGTTTACCGGAATAGTAGAAGATATAGGTAAAGTAATAAATATTACAAATTCACAAATACAAATAGAAACTTGTTTGGATGATATTAAAACAGGTGACAGTATTGCCGTTAACGGTGTATGCTTAACGGTTACGGAAATATTTGAAAAAATTATTTCTTTTGATTACAGCCCTACAACAAGTGATATTACAAATATATCTTTACTTAAAAAAAATTCTTTAGTTAATTTGGAAAGAGCTTTAACATTACAAACACGACTTGGCGGGCATATAGTATCAGGACATATAGATACTTCAACAAAAATTATAGATATAAAAAAAACAGACAGATTTTACTTTTTTTCATTTGCAGCTAACGAAATAATAAAAAAATATATAGTTCTTAAAGGGTTTATTGCGATAGACGGTATAAGTTTAACAGTTGCTGAAAATAACGAACGGTATTTTTCGGTTACAATGATACCGGAAACATTTAATAAAACAATATTTCATTTAAGAAATTTCGGAGATATTGTAAATGTAGAAATTGATGTGTTTGCAAAATATGTAGAAAAATTATTTGGTAAACAAAATGAGAAAAAAGAAATAACAGTGAATTTATTAAAAGAGAACGGATTTATTTAGATGATTAGCCGGAGGATTATAAAAAAATGAAAAAAAATAAAAAGTTTTCGACAATTGAAGCAGCAATAAAAGATATAAAAAACGGAAAGATGGTAATAGTTGTTGATGACCCTTCAAGAGAAAACGAGGGGGATTTGGTTTGTGCAGCACAAAAAGTTACACCTAAAATAATTAACTTTATGGCAAAAAACGGCAGGGGCTTAATTTGTGTTCCTGTCAACGGTAAAACATTAGATAAGCTTGAAATAAATGTTATGGAAAGAAAAAATGTTGTTAGTAACAAATACTCATGCTCTTTTACGGAATCGGTTGATTATAAAAAAGGAACAACAACGGGAATTTCAGCATTTGACAGAGCAAAAACGGTTAAAGCATTAGCAGATAAAAAATCTATTGCTTCCGATTTTGTTCATCCCGGACATATTTTCCCTTTAAGATATAAAGAAGGCGGTGTTTTGGTTAGGGCAGGACATACCGAAGCATCTGTAGATTTATCCTTACTTGCGGGACTTGACGGTAGTGCGGTAATATGTGAAATTATGAAAGATGACGGAACAATGGCAAGAATGAAAGACCTTTTTTCTTTTGCAAAACGACATAAGTTAAAAATAATTACCGTGCAGGATTTAATTAAATACAGAAGAGAAACGGAAAAACTTATAAAAGAAATTGTATCCGTTAATTTTCCTACTAAATTCGGAATATTCAAATTAACGTTGTTTGAAGATACCATAACAAAGGAAAATCATCTTGCAATAATAAAAGGTAATGTTAAGGGTAAAAAAAATGTTTTGGTTAGGGTTCATTCTTCTTGTGAAACCGGTGATATTTTTCATTCTTTAAAATGTGATTGCGGAGAACAACTTGAAACCGCATTACAAATGATAGAGAAAGAGGGAACAGGCGTAGTTTTGTATATGCATCAGGAAGGTAGAGGGATAGGTCTTGCAAATAAATTAAAAGCATATAAATTGCAGGAACAGGGGCTTGATACGGTTGAGGCAAATGTTGCATTAGGTTTCGCACCCGATTTAAGAGATTACGGAATAGGTGCACAAATTTT
>ONEP01000206.1 GCA_900316875.1 Candidatus Ruminimicrobium bovinum | reverse complement strand
TACCCACTTTGTCGCTTCCAACGGAGTTTTACCCCAATCTACAGGACAATGTGATACAACTTCAATAAATGAATAACCTTTTCCTTCTACTTGATTTTGAAAAGCTTTTTTAATTGCTTTTCCTGCTTGTATTACATGAGGAGCATCGCAAACCGATACCCTTTCAATATATTTTGTTCCTTTTAAACCTGCAAGCAATTCACAAACATTTATCGGATAACCTTCTCTTTGAGGGTCTCTTCCGAAAGGTGTAGTTTCGGTTATTTGCCCCAACAATGTTGTAGGTGCCATTTGCCCGCCGGTCATACCGTAATTTGCATTATTTATAAATATTACGGTTATGTTTTCGCCTCTGTTTGCACAGTGAATTGTTTCCGCTGTTCCTATTGCAGCCAAATCACCGTCGCCCTGATATGTAAAAACTATTTTATCTGGATTTGTTCTTTTAATACCTGTTGCAACAGCCGGAGGTCTTCCGTGAGGAGCTTCAGTCGTATCAAAATTGAAATAATTGTATGCAAACACCGCACAACCTACAGGTGCTACCGCTATTGTTCTTTCTCTTATTCCTAAATCGTCTATCGCTTGTGCAACTAACCTGTGCACAATACCGTGCCCGCAACCGGGACAATACGACAAAGGGAAATCTTTTAATGCTTTTGGTCTTGATAATATTTTTTCCATTTTATTTTGCCAACTCTATAATTTTATTTAAAACCTGACTATCCGAAACTATTCCGCCGCCGGCTCTGCCCAAAAAATCCACCGGACATTTACCGTTAACGGCAAGTTTAACATCTTCAACCATTTGCCCTAACGAAAATTCTACAGAGAAGAATTTTACACCGGGTTTTGCATAACTTGCAATTATTTTGCTCGGGAAAGGCCATAAAGTAACAGGTCTTATCAATCCTGCTTTTATACCTTTTTCCCTTGCCTGCTTAATTGCATTTTTTGAAATTCTTGAAGAGATACCGTAAGCAACAATTATAACTTCGGCATCTTCAACCTGATATAATTCCGCTTTAACTTCATTTTCTTCTATTGTTTTATATTTTTTTTGTAAATCCAAATTATGTTGTTCCAAAACACCGTCTTGCATAAGCAAAGATTTTAACGACCTCGGTTCCCTTCCTTTGCAACCGTCAAGAATCCAGTCTCTGTCTTCAAATTTTGTTTTAGGTTCTTTATTAAAATCTACCGGTTCCATCATTTGCCCGACGATACCGTCGCATAACAACATTACCGGATTTCTGTATTTTTGAGCAACATCAAATGCATTGTATGCAATTTCATACATTTCCTGTGCATTTGCAGGTGCATAAACTATCAAATGATAGTCACCGTGCCCGCCGCCTTTAACGGCTTGAAAATAATCGGCTTGAGAACCTGCAATGTTACCAAGTCCCGGTCCGCCCCTTTGAACATTAACGATAACACCGGGAATTTCCATACCTGCCATATAGGAAATTGCTTCCTGTTTTAAAGATATTCCGGGAGATGATGACGATGTCATTGCTCTTTTACCGGTTGCACATGCTCCCAAAACCATATTTGCCGCTGCAAGTTCCGACTCCGCCTGGATGAAAACTTTTTTCATTTCAACCATTCTTCTTGACATATAAGCGGGAACTTCATTTTGCGGTGTAATAGGATAGCCGAAATAAGCATCCAAACCGGCTGCTATTGCACCTTCACATAATGCTACATTACCTTTCACTAATTTTTTTACCATTTTATTTTACCTGTAAACTTCTATGCAAGTATCGGGACACATCTGGTAGCAAAAACCGCAACCGATGCAATCCTTTTCGTTTTTTAATACCGCATAATGATAACCGATTTTATTTATTTCCGTAGAAAAATCTATACATTTTCTTGTGCAGGCATTTATGCAAAGCCCGCAACCTTTACATCTATCTTTGTTAACCGTTATTTTTGCCATACTGTTTTTCCTCTTGCTAAAAATACGAATTCCCGACGGAGATATATGACTGCTGCAATCTTAATCTTTGTATTTTATAACTTTTAGAAGAAAAAAGCAAACGATAAAAATTGAAAGCAAATTTTTTAGGTTATAGGGTTATGGGGTTATGGGGTTATGAGTTTAACGACAACAACGAACAGTAACGGCAACTACAATAGATTGCTTCGCTTCGCTCACAATGACAAAAAAAAGAACTCGCAATGACGTTAACTACAGCTTATGAGTTGAGAAGCTGAGTATGTGATTTTTATTTATGGTTGGCTTTTAATTTTAAAACTTTTCCCAAATATTTTATCAATGTAAAAGGTTTCAGTTTTGATTGCCCCGATGCCCTTTCCAAAAAATCTATCGGATATTCTTTTATTTGTGCATTGACCTGTTTTGTATAAAACAACATTTCCGTAACGATAAAAGGATCGGATGCGGTTAATTTATTTATAAATTTTTCAACAATTTCTCTCTTAAACATTCTGTAACCGGATGTAGGGTCGGCAATATTTATTCCCAAAATTGTTCTTAAATATTGTCTTGCACAACCGCTTACTGTTTGCCTTAATATTCCGCGTTGACTGTCACTTCCGCCCATAACATACCTTGAGCCGATAACCACATCACATGTATTTATTGTTTCCCTGAAATATTTTATATATTTGGGGTTGTGAGAACCGTCACCGTCCAATTCCACTATATACTTTGCACCGTGTTCCAATGCCCATTTAAAACCGTCAATTCCGGCATAGCCCCTGCCTCTGTTTGTTTTTCTTAAAAGCAAATGTATTCTGTTATCAAGTTTTGCCATTTCTTCGACGATTCTATATGTCCCGTCGGGTGACAAATCATCGGCAATTAAAACTTCAATATCTTTAAGCCCGCAGTTTAAAATATCGTCGATAACATTTTTAATATTTGTTGCTTCATTGTAAGTACATACTATTGCCAATGTATCCATTGTTTATTCCCTTATATAAAATTAATAATTTGATATTATACATTTTTTTGATAAATAATTGAATAACCAAAATTTGCAAAGCAAATTTTGGTTATATAATGCAATAAATCTATTTAGTATTATGCAGCTGCTAACATAGTTTAAAAAAACTCTTTCTTATTTTTTTATACTCCAACTACCTGCTTTTTTGCTTCCAATTCGTTCTATAATATTATTTTCTTGTAAACTTTTTATCTGCCACTCTATACCTTTTATTGTTAGCCCTAAATTTTCTGCCATTTCTCTTGTTGTAATTTTAGAATTTTTTCTTATAAGTTCTATTATTTTTTCCCTAGTTTTTTCTTCGATATAATCATTATTTGTATCTATTGTTATTTTTAATGTTGTCCTATCGGGATTAAACTGTTCTTCCAAAACAGGAATTAAATTGTTTTCTTTTTTTAATACAGTGTAAATACTATGCAAACCGCTGCCGGCTCTTTCACCTATGTTTAATAAAGAAAACATTTTAACAAGTGTTTCGTTTCTCGGGTCGGATATTCCGCCACTTATTGCTTCCGATTTACTTATTCTTAAGCCACCAGGATTAGATATTATAAATTCTTTATTGAATTTCTTTTCTATAACTATTCCTCTCCTTTCATAATAGTTTGAATGCAATAAAGCATTTGCAACTGCTTCCCTTAATATTTTATGTAATGGGGTATCATCTATTCTGTCAAAACCGTTATCGGCTAAAACAAACGGAACTTTTAAATCCGCAACCAATTTTGCACATGCTTTAAAATAAAAATCAAACAAATTTCCGCTCCATTCTCCGGAACTCAATACAAACCTATCCGTCCAACGAATGTCTGCATCATTTACTTCCCTATAATCAAGAAAATAATGCGGAAATTCCTTAACAATTTCATATTCATAACCGAACATTAAAAGCCCTGCCGTAGTAGGGTGAAATTTGTTATCCTCTGCTTTGCGGGTAGCACCTATTTTTTGTAAAAAATCTTCTTCGTTTAAAGAATTTCAAATATGATCGGGTTTTAAATTTAACATTCTTGTTCTGTATCTTTTAATTGTTTCTTTATCAAAAACGGACAAATCCATTTTTTTCCAAAACAGTTAAATCTAAAATTTCATCTGTTTGGTCACGGAGCATATTTTTGATTTCTGATTTTGTGCAATGATAGTCTCCTTCACCGTTTCTTCTATAAGTTTGTCATAATAAATCATTATTTATAAAAATAGGTTTGTTATGCCTGTCCGACCGTGGAACAGATATTTTAATAATATCTTTATTTTTGTAATTAATTATTTCTATATTTTTATCGGTTAAAATATTTATACTTACTTTCTGTTTATTGTTTATTTCGTTCCAAAATTGTGTTATTAATTTTTGCGGAGTTTCTATACCGATAATTGAAATTTGCTTATTTGATAATTCTTCTAATCCAAGCAAAATACAACCGCCATCCGTATTTGCAAATGCGGAATAAGTTTCCCAAATACTTTGTGGAAGCCCACCTTTTGCTTTTTTAAATTCAAGTTTATTATTTTCTTTTAATTTCAATAATTCTTTTAAGTTCATACGGTTATTATAACATATCACAATACAGAAAGAAAAGTTGAAATGGCAAAGTTTTTATTTTTAGCTATTTATGCTGCGGCTAACATACTTCTTATTGCAAGTGTTGCTGCAACTTCCGCTTTTTCTACGGTTGTATCTGCTCCGTATCTGTCGGTTAATATTGCTTTTATTCCTTTAACATCTTCGGCTGTTTCGGAATCAATTCCGGTTCTTAATATTTTATCTAAGTTCATATTCTGTTCTTCTTTTATTATTTTTACTAAATCTTTTAAATTAATAACGCCATTCGGATATTTCATCTCAACTTCTTCCTCATAGTCATTTTCTTTTTGTTTTATCTGCTCTAAATTCTTTCCTTTTATCATTTGTCCGATTATTGCCATCAATATTGCTTGGTTTTCATTTGAACCGATTTCTTTTATAAACTTCTCGCCATCCCCAAGTTCAAATTCTTTTACAACTTCTTCTGCAACACTATTTTCTACTACTCCTAATATAAATCCTATTGCTTCAATATATTTGCCCTTAGCAAGAAGTTCTTCGTTAATATAACTTTGAGCTTGCGGATTAAATAAACTTAAATTTTCTTTTATTATCTTTATTATCGACTCTTCACCTTGCCATTTCAATAATTCTTCAATATCTTTACTGTTCATCTGTAATAACTCTTTTAAATCAATTACATTACTTGTAATATCTTTACTATCATCTAATTGATAACCATTATTTTTTAATGCAGCAGCATGTCCTTTATTGTATTGTTTTTGCGGATTGTCTTTTATGCTAATCCTTATATTTTCTATTATTGTTTTTATACCGCCAACTTCTTCTGCAGTTTTTTCTATTACTTCTATATTTTTTCCATTAAATATATAACCTATAATATCCGCTTTATCTTCAAGTTCTTTAATATCGGTTATGTTGTCTATTTCCTTCTTACCTTTAACAATATCTTTATTTTTTGCTTCAACTATCGGTATTATTCCATACTTTTCAAAAATGTTTATATCTTTCAATTTTTCATAAGTATCATTACTGAATTTTACTGTTACCGCCAAATTTACCCCTTGTTTTGTCGCAAGTTTGTTATTTCTTATTTGCTTAAGCTTTTCTTCAGCTGTTTCTTTGTTATATTCTTGTGAAGACAAATCAACAAAAACGTCTCCTTGGTTTTCTTCAATATTTTTAAATGCAGTATCTATATCTGTTTCTTTTACAATAAAGCTATATCCCTTAGTGTCTAATTGCTTTACTTTTTCATATTGTTGTTTACTTACAACAAATGTTGTTATTCCCGTTTTGTCTTTTATTCCTTTACATATTCTTTCATTTATATCTTCATCATCTTCAAATGTATATTTTATCGTTTCGGCAGGCATTACATAAGAAGTTTGTTTATTATTTATACTGTTTTCTATATCGGTTTCTGTTAATACTTTTTTATCGGTATTCGGGAATGCAAATATTGTATTATCGTTGAATAAATTTGTCTTTACTCCTTCATTTCTGAATTTATCCATTAATTCTTCTATTACAGTATCAATGTTATCTATATTTTTTATATTCATTGTGTTGGAATAAAAAATATACTCATTGTTTTTATTAACCGCAAGTCTAACTTGAACAGTTTCAGCACCTTCTTCATTTTCATCAACAACTTTACCGTCTTTAACATATATTACACCAACTTTTGTATGAACTAAATTTCTTGCATTTTCTCCTATACTATAATACCTTACTTTATCCGATTTTTCTGCAATATTATTTTCGTTTTCTTTCTTTATAAATGCAATTTCTTTGTTTGCTATTTGTTTTATTATTGTTTTCTTTGCAACATATTCACTTATTTTATTTACAAGTTCCATCGGGTTAAGAACATTCTTTAAGGAATTTATTGAGACTTCTGAAATGTTTTGAGGTTGTTCGACTTTTTCATTATTTTTAATATCTTCTTCTTTTATCTTTTGCTCAATTTTTTCTTCAACCAAAAAAGCAGTTTGAATACTTTGAAAATTTCCTTTCTTACCTAAATGTATTCTCATATAAAAACCTTCTTCAAATTTATCATCATTTTTCAATTTATAATATTCTCCATCTTCAATATAATTAGCATCTTCTTTTACATTTGTTTGTAACAATATTTTGATCTTATCAATGTCCATACTTTTACTAAAAGCTATCTCAATATTTGAATATTTTGAAGGATCAGAAGAACCTTTTTCTTCGTCTTTTATTTCATTACCATTCATATACACAGAATGTCCATCATAAATATGAATAAAATCCTCTAAATATATCCTAACATTATTATTCCCATATAAATAAAAATCTCTATTTTTTTCATCATATTTGATTCCAATAGAACTATCTTTTTGTAACGAAATAAAATCATTTATCGCAATAAAAGGCATATATTGTTTAATTTCTTTTTCTTTCTCTTTACCTTTTCCTTGTATTTCTGTTCTTATTTTTCCATGCAATTTTTTCTTTTCTTCACCTTTAGAATTTAACAACTTTTCAAGAAATTTATTTTCTGCTTCACTTAAATTTTCTACAACAAAATATTTAAAAAACAATTCTTTTGAATCCGAATTTTTACCACTAAAAACTTTTTTAAAAATATTGAAAATTATTTCATTTTTCAAATTTTCATCTTTCAATTTTTCATCATTTTTTAAAACATTGAAAAATTCTTTATATTTCGAGTTTATCTTATCAACAAAAGTTTTTTGCATTAATCTTAAATTATTTTTTGTTTCTCGTTTCAAATTACCATTTCCGTTAAATTCTATATTAATATTCTTATATTCTGGTATTTCAATATAATCCAAATCATAAAACAACTCTAAATCTAAAAATATAGTATAAATTATTTGCTTTCTTTTTTCTTTATCATAACCTTGTAATACTGGTAAAACTTTTTCTTTTAAAGCATCGTTTTGAAACATTTTTTCCATTTTTTTTATTTTATTGTCTTTATCAGTTTGTAATTCTTGAAAGTTTCTATTCAAATTTTGACTCTTAAAATCATTAATTACATCATAAATTAAAACATTTTCATTATTATCCTCTTCTTTTTCGTATTGTAAAGTTTCTGTTTCAAGTTTATTTTGTGCTTGCTTGTCTTCAATGCTCAACAAAGGCACTTGTTCTTTTGAAACATATTTGTTCCATAATTTATTTAACCGACTATCTTTTTTGGAGGCATAATAATTCCATAATGAATGGGCTACCGTTGAAACTATATATGCTAACGGAAGTGCTAAAGGACATGCTGAGAAAAATAATGTTGCTAAAATGTAAGGTATTGATAAAACAACTGCTCCTGCTATTCTAACTCCCCATTTTTGTTTTGTTTTATTTGAATGCAACCAAACAAACAATATTTGCATAACCAAAAATGCTACAGGACCAATTACAGGTCCCGCTATAGTGCCTACTAAAATCGGGATACCTCTAAACAAATATTCTTCCCAAATCGGAGCTATTAAAACATCATAATTCGATAATACTTTATTTAACATGCTCCAAACAAAACCTTGTTTATCTTTTGTTTTGTTATACACTTTATTTATATACGGAGAAAGTATCGACAAAGGTAAAGGTTTTGAAAGTTTTAAGTTTTGATTTACAGAAATAGTTTTTTTAATATCAGTTTCTTTTTTAGTTGATTTAATACCGAGAAGTTGAGAATTTGAAAATTTTCGTTTCCATTTCAAATCATTTACTATATTTGAACCAATTAAAGCCACAACAATTTTTGCCAAGCTAACTCCGGTTAATAAAACACTTGCATCACCTGAAATTAAAAACATGGCTATTCCGGTACGCAATAAACCTACTGTTAACATTGTAGAATATACTATTGTTCTGTTCTCTACTTTATTTAAATCTTGCTCCATTTCTTTTTGCAGTTGTTTACCTTTTTCGCGTTGTTCTTCAATAATAGAAACTATCAAATTTACAGCACGTTCTTCCTCTTCATCTTCAAAAAGTTCTTCTTTTATTCCGTATTCCAGTTTATCTCTGTAAATCTGCAATTCCTCTTCATTTTCATAACTTAATACTTTTTCTTCTAATTCTTCTAAAAGCTTTAAACCTTCATCTTTATTTATTTGAACATCGGAATCCATTTTAGTTTTAATAAAGGATTTAATACCTTCTTGAGCATATATTTTTCCATCTTTAAAAAAGGAATCAATACTTTTAAAAAATTGAGTATATCGTACTCCATTTTTGTCATTTTCTTTATCTTTTATATTTTTCCTATTTTCTTCCATTTTTTCACAGACCAGTTCAACTATTGATTTATTTGAAGCTATTGTGCCTTCATTATTAAAAACATAATCTAACGCATAAAGAATATCTTCAGAATATTCTTTATCATAAAACAAAAAATCTTTTGTTTTTTCTTCTGTTTTTAATTTTTCCCATTCTTCTTTATCATAATCTGTTATTTCTCCAACTGTTTTTGTTCTATTTTCATCATTCTCTATATAAAACAACTTTTGTAAAAACTTTGCCGATTTATATTCTTTAATTCTTTTATTCATATCATCTGTTTGTTCATCAATGTTCTTCTGATGTTCAATAGCATTTCTATATGGCGGCATTGAATTTAAGAATATTTGTCCCAGTGTTCCTACATATTCGTCATTATTTAAATTGCCGGTGTATATTTTTTGTGCAGTATCGACAATTGCTGCAGATACGAAAAATCCACTTTGTGTTAACGATAAAAAGAATGGAATTATTATTTGTTTTATACTACCAAATAAACTATATTCCGTATAAATACTTGCTGCCTCATCATCCGTAACTTGATATTTATCACTATTATCTATATCAATTTCTTGCTCATTACCTTCAGTATCGGTAAGTTGAGAATTCAAATATTGTAATTTCCATCTTAAATTGTTCATTATATTTGAAACAAATAAAGCCACAGTAATAGTTATTAAATTGTTTTCCGTTAATAAAACACTTAAATTCCCTGAACTAAAAAACACAGATAATCCTGTGAGAATTAAACCTGCTGCCGCTCCAATGGTATATTTTATTGTATTGCCCTCTACTTTATTTAAACCTTTTTCTATTTCTTTTTGTTTTCTTCTATTTTGTTCTCTAATAATAACTTTAAGTAAATATTCGGCACTTTCTTTGAGTTTAGGATAATTTTCAAAAACTTCTTCGTCGTCTATTTCAGATTTCAGTCTTTCTCCATAAGCTTGTAATTGTTCATCTTTATAAGTACTTAATCCTTCTTTCTTTAAATCGTTTTTTAATTTCTTTACTTTTTTCCCTAATTTTTTTACTTCTTCAAACTTTTCTTCCGACTGTACTTTTTCTAATTCTTTTTTTGCCTTTTCCAAATCTTCTTCTGCTTCTCTTAAATCTTTTTCTATACTTTCAGTAATTTTTCTATTTTCTTCTATTTCTTGTAAAAGATTTACGTTTTCCACAGGATAACCATAGTCCTTAAAAATATCATTAATGTTTTCATATTTTTCCATAAACCGAGGGTATTTCTCTTTTATTATTTTTTCAATAACCAAATCACCTATTGTTCTTTCTTTATCATTTTCACTGATAACCTCAAAAATAACATTAGCAATAACTTCCAAATGATTAAAAGAATAACCATCACTCGTATAGCTTTCCCATTTTGTTTCTTTCATTTTTTTCAGCTTTTCTTTATCACTATCAGTTATATCTTTAACTTTTTTATTACACAACTCCGATAAAAATATTATCGATTCTAATTCTGAATATTCTTTAATTATGGCAATTATGTTATCCTTAACTTCCGTATCAATTTTTTGCTGTTTAATGGTATATTTATATTGTTGGTTGAAATTTTTCAAGAACCATTGACCTGCTTTTCCTACAAATTCGTCGTTATTTAAATTACCTGTATATACTTTTTGTGCAGTATCGGCAATTGTTACAGGTACAAATACCAAACTTTCTTCCAATGATCTAATAAGCGGTTTTATCATTTGTTTTATATTACTTAAAAAACTATATTCGGAATCCGCATTTGCTGTTTCAGATACCTTTATGTCGGCTTTTTGATTAATATATTCAGTATTTGTATCGGTGGTTTGAGAGCTCCGTTTCTGATTTAAGTTGCTCACTACATTTGAACCAAATAAAGCCAAAAGAAAGCTTGTAAAGTTTATTGCATTTTGTTCCGGTAATAAAACACTTGCATCTCCGGTGCTTAAAAATAAAGACACAACAGAAAGAATTAAACCTATTACCACACCTATAGTGTATTTTACCGTATCGCTCTCTACTTTATTTAAATCTTGCTCCATTTTTTCTTTTAATAGTTTGTTTAGTAAATAATTAGAAATATCTTGTAAATCGTAACTGTAACCTTCATATTCTTTAGGTTGCTTATAATCCTTTTCTTCTATTTCTTTTCTTAGTTCTTGTATACTATCATACGAATAATTCTGTAAAATTGATTTATATTTATCTTGTCCAGCAGTCGCTATATTTTGTAACTTATCTAAAGCTTTATCATTTTTATTGACTTTCATATATTTACTAATAATTTCTTCAATATTCAAATTAACATTTCTTTCCGTAATATCTTGTTTTTCACTAATATTTCTATATTGTTGATTTGAATTTAATAACCATTCACCTGCTTTTCCTACAAATTCGTCGTTATTTAAATTACCTGTATATACTTTTTGTACAGTATCGACAATCGTTACAAATATAAGTACCAAGCTTTCTCTTAGCGAGCTAATAAGCGGGTTCCTCATTTGTTTTATATTGTCAAAAAAATTAAATTCATCGTTTGTATTTGCTTCTACATCAGATTGAGAATTTTCATTTTCAAAATTTTTAGAAACTTTTATTTCTATATTCAATTTACTCAAACTTTCTATATCTTTAAGGAATTGTTCTCTCGCTTCAGGAGATATATATTTTATTCTTGAAAGCAAATAATATCTTATACCTTCTATAATTTGTGCAATTTCGTCTTCCGTTAATTCTTTCTCACCAAGTTCCCGTAATGATTTTTGTGCAATTTGTATAACTTCTTTTATATTTTGGACACTATAATTTCTCGGATCTCTTGTATCCGCACACATATTTATAATATCTTTTGTTCTATAGGTTGGACCTATATGTTCAAGATCTATAAATTTTCCGGTTTGTTTATCGTAATTACCGATATTTGCATCATTGTGCCCAATCATTACCAAACAATTTTCTTCATTTATTTTTCTATTATTTTCAACACTAATTTCTATAAGTTCAGCATATTTTTTAATTTCTTCCGAGGAATAAGATTCTAAAATATTTTCACCATCTTTGTCAGAATTTAAAAATAACACCATGCCTACTAATTCATTTTGTTTGTTTTCATCTTTTATTTCAGCTTTTTTTAATTTATCTATTATCTCATTTTTGTTTTTTAAGAATTTTAAGAAATTTTCACCATCTTTTTGCAATTCTTCTCTATGAGTATCAATATAACTTATATCGTCATAAGGATGCCAAATTCTTTTAAATTTTTCATTTGAAAAAGGACTATTTTTTTTGCTTTCATCAATAATATTAGAAAACTCATCGGATAAAGCCTGTTGAAATTTAAAAATTTCTTCAAGCAATGTATATCTGTAATCTTTTGTTGTTCCATCAAAATTTTCTTCAAAATAAGAATCATAATCATCACTAAAATCAGCATCAGCCATAAAATCATTAACTATGACATAATAGTTATCATTATGTTGAACAAAAAGTTCTCCGTTGTTAGTTTTATCCATACCAACAGCAAAACCTTTTTCCGCTGCTTTTTCCATCATTTTAAAAGTAATCGGATCTCTTTTATTATCTTCATATCCTATAGCTATAAATTTAAGAACTTTTTGTCCTTTGACTTTATTACCATCGGCATCTAATTCAGGTATAGGGTTTCCATCATCATCTAATTTAGGTATCGGCATTCCTTTTTCATCTATTTCGTATTCATATTTATAATAAGTTACTTTAACCGGCTGAATAAACTGGAAGCCACCTGCCAAAGAAGATATTCCAGTAATTTCTCCCAAGTAACTGAAACTTTCATTCCACCTGCGTGGAACTCCAATATAATTTATATAACATGTTAAATATATTCTTTTACCGTCTTTATCCGTATAATAAAAATCATTTATATCTTTACTGTTATCAAATTCTACTTTTGAACCGGCAGCATTTGCGTCTTCAAAAAATTTATTTACATCGTCCAAAGCAAATCCGGATTCATAACATCTTGTTATTATATCTGCAATCTCTTTTATTTGATTAATTTCGTTATCTTTTTTAAAAATGCTAAAGAATCTTAAGAAATTTTTACCTTGTTCTTTTTTTGTTATTATATCTATAACACCTTTCACAACAGCATCTATATCTACATCTTTATAAATAATTTTATTTGTTTTAAAAATATTAACAACTATATTTTTTAAAACTTGAATATCTACATCATCCGATTCTAACAATTTTGCAATTTGAACATTTTCTAATTGCTTTTTATAATCTACGACTAATTTCTGATCCGGATTTAATAATTCCTGATTAACAGCTTCCTCAATTAAATTTTTTGGATAAATAAACTCCAATTCTTTTTTTGTAAAGCCACTTTCTAATAATGCTTTTATTACAAGTTTTGGAGGATAATTTGAAAGTAATGCTGCTGCCAATGTTTGGAAATTTATTTCTTTTTGTTCTTTGGCTATTTCATAATATGTTTTTTCCGCTTCTTTTACCCCGCCTTGAACATTCGGCGTTATTACTATATAACTTACTCCTTCGTTCTGTAAAATATCGGTTACCGTTTGGCTGTGGAACCCTCCCGTTACTATTACATCCAACCTTGTTACTTTGTCCATATTCTCTATTATCTTATTTGTCTCTTTCGGCTCTTCTTTTACTTCCTCTATTTCATATGTCTCTATCCCGTCAAATATGT
>ONEP01000166.1 GCA_900316875.1 Candidatus Ruminimicrobium bovinum | reverse complement strand
TTCAAAAGCAGTAGGAACACAAGATAAAGAATTATTCCTTGTTAAAGGTGCAACACATATTGAAACATATTGGAAACAGGAATATGTCAAACAAATAGAAGAAAAATTAGCAAAATTTTTCGGTGACAAATTAAAATAAAAATTTTGCCTTGCAAAATTTGAGGGACAGATGAACCGAAATTTTTTGCGAAGTAAAAATTTTTAAGGAGAAAAAATGAATAAAACACTAAAAATGTTAAGTTTAGTAACTGTTTTAAGCATAGCATTGTTAAGTTGTTCCAAAGAAACGGTTGCTGTAAAACAAGGAGAAACAAATATGTTTTTCAAAGATAAAAAAGTAGCGATAGTTTATTTTTCTGTAAGCAATAATACTAAAAAGTTTGCCGAAACAATACAAAAACTTACCGGTGGAGATTTAATAAGACTTGAACCTGTTGTTGCTTATAATTCCAATCCTAACGAAGTTAAGCAGTTAATAGCTGATGCCAAAAAAGAAACGGAATCCGATGTTCGTCCTGAATTTAAATCAATAAACTTTAATGTAGCCGACTACGATATTGTTTTTGTAGGTTATCCTGTTTGGTGGTACACACTTCCTATGATTTTTTATACTTTTTTTGATACCTACGATTTTTCCGGTAAAACTATAATTCCTTTTAACACTCATGAAGGGTCCGGTGAAGGAGGAACATATTCAACAATAAAAAAATGGGAACCTAATGCGACAATTTTGGAAGGGTTACCTATAAGAGGCGGAAATATGGCAAAAGATCAAACAGAAACAATAAAAAAATGGTTAAATAATATTAAATAAGGATGTTTTTATGAAAAAATTAAAATTTTTGACACTTGTAATTTCAGCAGTTTTACTTTTTGGAGGAACGATTATGGCGGAAGACACATTAAGTTTGAAACAACAAAACATTGCAACAATTTCAATGTATACGGCATCTGCGGATTTAAAGAATTTGGAAATTGCCGTCAAGAAAGGATTGGAAGACGGGCTTACAATTAACGAAATAAAAGAAGTAATGGTTCAACTTTATGCTTATTGCGGGTTCCCTAAAAGTTTAAATGCTTTGGGAACATTGCTTAAAGTAACGAAAGAGGGAACTTATACCGAAGGCCCTGCGGGAAAACCGTTATCAAAAAAAGCAAACAAAAATAAAATAGGAACAAAAACTCAAACAGAACTTGTAGGAAGCCCCGTTAAAGGTGAACTCTTTGAGTTTGCTCCTGCAATAGACGATTACTTAAAAGAACATTTGTTCGGTGACATTTTTGCAAGAGGAATTTTAACAAACCAAGAAAGAGAAATAGCAACAATTGCCGCACTTTCTTCAATTGAAGGAGTAGAACCGCAATTGAAATCTCATATTCAGTGCGGCAAAAACACAGGGCTTACCAATAAACAAATAAGTGCAATTCTTATAATTACATCAAAACCTAAAACGGAAATTTTTGCAATAGGGGAACCAAATCCGTTTTCAAAATATTTTATCGGTCAAAGTTATTTGAATATTCTTACAAAAGAACAAGTTTTTACCGCAAATGTAACATTTGAACCTGCCTGCAGAAACAATTGGCACATACATCATAAAGGCGGACAAATTCTTTTATGTACCGGCGGCAGAGGTTGGTATCAACAATGGGGTAAACCGGCACAAGAACTTAAAAAAGGTGATGTTGTAAATATTGCACCGGAAACTAAACATTGGCACGGTGCCGCAAAAGACAGTTGGTTTAGCCATGTTGCAATAGAAGTTCCGTCCGATGGCGGTTCAACCGAATGGTGTGAAGAAGTTTCAGACGAAGAATATAATAAATTGCCTTAAAAATAATTATTAATATAGGAATTTTTATGCAAAATAAACAACTCGGTAAAAGTAATTTATATGTTTCTCCGGTAGGGCTTGGCTGTATGGGCTTTTCTCATGCTTACGGAAAACCTACCGAAAAACAGGAAGCCGTAAAAACAATAAAGCAGTCCTATGATATGGGCTACACTTTTTTTGATACGGCGGAATGTTATATCGGAGCAAACAGTGACGGAACAATTTCTTATAATGAAGAACTTGTTGGTGAAGCTTTAAAATCAGTTAGAGATAAAGTTATTATAGCGACAAAATTTGGTGTAAAACATAATGAGGATAGAACATTAAGTTTAGACAGTTCTCCTTCAACCATAAGAAAATCCGTTGAAGGTAGTTTAAAAAAATTAAAAACGGATTACATAGATTTATATTATCAGCATAGAACAGACCCTAAAATTGAGCCGGAAATCGTTGCACAAACAATTTCAGAATTTATAAAAGAAGGCAAAATAAGAACATGGGGAATATCCGAAGTAACGGAAGATTATCTTAGAAGAGCAAATGCCGTATGTCCGGTAACGGCAATACAAAACAGATACTCTATGATGTCAAGAGAACACGAAAAAATATTTCCTGTTATTGAAGAGTTAGGAATAAGTTTTGTTGCTTTTTCTCCTATGGCTAATGGGTTATTGTCCTGCAAATATACAAAAGAAACAAAATTTACCGAAAAAGAAGATTACAGAAATTTCTTGCCGCAATTTACAAAAGAAGGTATGGAAAAAGCACAAGAACTTTTGAATTTATTAAATAAAATTGCAGAAGAAAAAAATGTAACTGCAGGACAAATTTCTATTGCTTGGATGATGAACAAAAAAAATTATATTATACCTATACCGGGAAGCAGAAAAATTGAAAGATTGCAGGAAAATTTCAATTCGGCAAAAATAGTTTTAACGGAAGAAGAAATAAAAAATATAGATACAAAACTCGATACAACGAAATTCTTGACTTTTACAGGTAGCAAAACAAAATAAAATAAAAATATTATACAGGAGAACAAAATGGAAAATTTAAAGTTATCAAATGGTGTGGAAATGCCTTTGGAAGGGTTCGG
>ONEP01000180.1 GCA_900316875.1 Candidatus Ruminimicrobium bovinum | reverse complement strand
TTTTCATTATAATGAACATAAATTCGGCTTCGGTAGCAAGTTTTCCGTTAACATAAGCCATACCTTTAACTTTACCTTTTTTACCGCTGCTATGTAAAACTTCTATTTTTAATTCCAACAAATCACCGGGAAGAACCGTTCTTCTAAAACGAACATTATCTATTCCCATAAAATAAGCCAAACAGTTTGACATATTAGGCCTTGATAAAAATAAAACACATGACGTTTGTGCCATTGCTTCAACTATTAAAACACCCGGCATTATCGGCTTACCCGGGAAATGTCCTTGAAAGAAAGGTTCATTACCGCTAACGGCTTTATAACCTGTTGCAACATTAGGATTATTTGTCAGCTTTACTTTATCAACCATAAGAATCGGATATCTGTGCGGAATAATTTTTTGAATTTGTTCACTTTCTATTAACCTTTCTTCACCTTCCATATTTTGTTTTACCTCTTCCTGTTTTTTATCCGAAATTATTATTGCTTTTTTTATAAACTCTTTAACGAACAGACCGTTATTTTTATGACCCGGTTTTTTTGCAACTATTTTTGCTTTTAATTGTTTTCCCAGCAAATACAAATCACCTATTAAATCCAAAGTTTTATGACGAACAAATTCGTCTTCAAATTTTAACGGCTCTTTGTTGTGAATCCCCGTAGGTCCTATAACTATTGCATTTTCCAAACTGCCGCCTTTTGCCAAACCGTTGGCTTGTAATGCTTCTATTTCGTAATCAAAGCAAAATGTTTTTGCGGCAGCAATTCCGTTTGTAAAATTTTCTTTTGTTATTATAAATTTTCCTTCCTGATGCGATAAGAAAGGATGGTCAAAACCTATAGTACATTCTATTTCGAAATTATCCGACGGATATGCGGTAATTTCGGTTTGTCCGTTTTTAAAAGAAACAGGTTCTTTTAAACCGTAATATGTTCTTTCGGCTTCAAGTTCTTTAATTCCGGCTTTTAAAAGTTCTTCCGCAATTATTTTTGCACTGCCGTCAAGAATCGGCGGTTCGCTATTATTTATTTCTATAAGAACATTATCTATTTGTAATGCCGAACATGATGCCAAAATATGTTCTATCGTATAAATTTTTACACCGTCTTTTTCTATTATGGTTCCCCTTATAGCTACGTCGCCGGATAAATGCTGCCAATCGGCTTTTATATCGGGTTTATTCGGCAAATCAACCCTTATAAAATGTATTCCGTAATCTGCAGGTGCCGGTTTAAAAACTATTTTACTTTTATTACCCGTATGCAATCCTACACCTTCTAAAACAACTTCTTTTGCAATAGTAGTTTGCTTTGACATAAACTTCAAAACCTCTTTATATTATTTATTTTCTTTATCGTTTATCTTTTTTTCCAAATCTTTTACCGTAGCATATATTTCCGGTAATTTTTTTATTATTGCTTTTGTTTGTAAATACCTTCTGTAAGGTTGATAAGGTTCGCCTGCAACAACCTGCCCTGCCGGTATGTCGTTTGTTATTCCGCTTTGAGCACCTATCATTACATTGTCGCCTATATTTAAATGCCCCACAATACCAACTTGCCCTGCCAAAGTAACATGATTACCGACGGTAGTTGAACCGGCAATACCGACTTGTGAAACTATCGTGGAATTTTTACCTATGTGAACATTATGTGCAATCATTACAAGGTTATCTATTTTTGTATTATCACCGATATATGTTTTACTTGACGGTAAAGCTGCCCTGTCAACTGTTGTATTTGCACCTATTTCAACATTGTTACCGAGTTCGACATAACCCAACTGCGGTTTTTTTATTACTTTATCACCTTCGGAAACAAAGCCGAAACCGTCTCCGCCCAAAACAACACCGGGGTTTAAGATACAATCATCACCGATAATTGTATCTTCCCTTATCGTAACATTAGGATATATCAAACAATTTTTACCTATTTTAACATTTTGCCCTATAAAAACATTTGCCAAAATTTTTGTATTATCACCTATTTCCGTATTTTCTTCTATAACCACATTATGCCCTATTGAAACATTTTTACCTAATTTTACCGTTTCTTCTATTACGGCTTTCGGACTTATAAACACTTTTATTTTTGAAAGTTTTATATCATTTAATATATTTAAAATTTTCCCGTAAGCAACTTGCGGATCTTTAACGAGAATAAAAGTTTTACCTTCATATTGACTGATGTTTGTATTTTCCGGAACTAATATCGCTGCGGCTTTTGTTGTTTTTAAAAAATGTTCATATTTCGGATTACCGAAAAAAGACAATTCGTTTTCGGCTGCATCCTGCAATGTATTTATTGATACTACCGTTAAATTCTCGTTTCCTGTAATTTTACCGCCGACGATTTCTGCAATTTGTTTTAATGTAAAATTCATTGTTTCCCCTTAAAAATTTATCCTGTAAATTTTTAGTTTACAGGTTTATAGGGTTATGAGGTTATAGGTTGTTTTTTTAATTTAAACTTATAATCCTATAACCTTATAATCTAATAACCCTACAAATTGCTTAGCAATTTGTTAGAACACATTTCCTATTGTAAAATAGAACTGTTGTAAATCTTCACCCGGTTTATGATTTAAACCGTAACCCCAATCAAGCCGTAACGGAAATACCGGTGTTGCAAACCTTATACCGAAACCTACACCGGATTTCAAATAATATTCATTGTTATCCGGGTTATCCGTTCCGAAACTTAAATGAACTTTATCAGCCGTCTTCCAAGTTCCACCTATATCATAAAAGAATGCACCTTGTAAAACGGTCTTTTTGTTTTCCTGAACTATAGGAAATTTGTATTCAAAATTTACAACCGACATTACTTTACCGCCGTCATAAGGTCCTACTTCGGTTCTGTATTTATATCCTCTAACGGTATCGGCACCGCCGATATAATACTTTTCATACAATGGAACATCTTTTGAACCGCCATAACTTTCTATCCAACCGAGATTTACATTTATGGAGAATACAAATTTCCAAAATGTAGGAATAAACCAAGCCGCTCTTATGGAATTTCTTATATAATTAACGTTACCGCCGAAAGGTCCGCCTGCAACCGAAATTCCGTAAGTATATTTTGCACCTCGTGACGGATCAAAAACATAATCCCTTGTATCATAAGTTATTTGCGCCAAAACACTTGAAGTTCTGTCTTTTGCCAAATCGGGATCGTTTAATATACTTTCTCTAAGTTGTTCATCTTTTATATCAAACAATCTGACATGTTCGTAAGTATATCCGAAAAGCAAGGACAAATTATCGGTAAGTCTCGGACCTACTTTAACAGAACCTCCAAGTCGACCTTCTCTATAAGCATCTGTTGTATAATTATAATCTCTTAACCTTTCTATGTTATATACGGAAAGCCCTAAACTCATTTTTTTATTTAAGAACCAAGGTTCTGTCCAACTGATTTCATAATTTCTTCTTCTTGCACCGAATTCCCACAATAAATTTAACCTTTGTGCTTTACCGAATAAATTCATGTGTTGTAATTGAACGGAACCTACAAATTTATCAACGGAAGAATAACCTGCACCGGCCGTTATCATACCGGGTTTACCTTCGGTTATACCGAATACCAAATCCATAATATCAGGCGAATTTGTAGGAACAATATTAGGTTCAGCCCCATCGATAAAACCTAAATTATAAATTTTTTCCATACTTCTTCTTACTTTCCCCGACGATAAAACATCACCGGGCTTTAAAAGTATTTCTCTTCTTATGGTATTATCTTTTGTGGAAGTTAAACCTTCTATGTCTATATTACCGACAAAAACCTGATTATTTTCCTGAATTTCATAAGATATATCAACGTAAGATTCGGATTCAGCATATATTGATTTTGCGATTTTTGGAAAATCGGCATCGGTAACCGGAGTATTTTCGGCTTCTTCATCCGATAAATTATTGTGTACACCTTTTGTAAAATTGGGAGCCACATACGCCTGCAAGTAACCTTTATTTGAATAATCGTCATAAATTTTGTTTAAAGTTTCGGCTACTTTTTCCTGACTGAAAATATCATCTTTTTTCAAAACACTATATTTTTTTATTTGTTCATCATCAATAACCAAATTACCGTGAAAAGATATATCACCTATTAAATATTTTTGACCTTCATTTAACGTTAAAGTTATAAACATCTGGGTTCTTTCTTCGTTGTAAGAAATTACGGGTTCGTCTATTGAAAAATCCATAAAACCGCGATTTTTATAAAATTTTGTAATTTCCAACATATCATTTTTTAAAGTTTCTTCTTTGAAAACTTTTTTACTTTTCGTTTTTGCCAATTTCTTTATTTTTTTAACTTTAAAAGATTGACACCCTTCTATATACAAATCACCTATTACCACTTTTTTATTTTCGGTAATTAAAAAAGATATTGTCATTTTGTTGGCGTCGACATCTGTTGTAGGGTATGCCTCTATCTGACAATCGGCATAACCTTTATCACCGTAAAGAGAATAAATTTTTCTTTTGGTTTCTTCAAGTTCGGCTTTATCGAAAAACCCTTTTTCTTTTACGGTTGCTTCACTTTTTAATTTCCCGTTTGAAAATTCTTTATTACCTTTAAAAACAATTTTTGCAATATAAGGTTTTTCCGATACAACAAACCTAACGGTTCTGTTTTGACTGTCAACATAATACTCGGCATTATCAAAAGAACCTATGGAAAGAATTCTCCTTATATCTTCCCTTGCGACAGATTCATCATAAACTTTACCTTTTTTGGTTTTAATCTCAGATATAACCGATTTCGGTTTTACATTTTTTATACCTTCTATAATAACCGTTTTTATTTTAAAACCTTCTTCCGCAAATACACAAGTTACAATAAACATAAACAAAATACTTAATAAAATCTTTTTCATTATATATTTTTCCTATTAAAAACTATATCTTGCAATCTTTTTGATTATATTAAAAATTGAGTGAAAAATCAACAAAAAAACATTGATTTTTTAATAAAATTTTATTTTTAATTTACGCTGATAAATTTCTATACAACAACTTTTAAAATTATTGTATAATATTAACTTAAATTAAAGAGGTTATTTATGGACAACAAAAAGCTTTCCGTTGCGGAAAATTCAGTTCAAGAAACCATAAACAGAGATAAAATAATAGTTCATACAAGTATCGTAGGAATTATTACCAACATACTTCTTGCGGCATTTAAAGCGACAATAGGTTTAATATCAAATTCTATTGCCGTCATTTTGGATGCCGTAAACAATTTATCTGATGTTTTATCTTCACTAATTACAATAATCGGTGCAAAACTTGCAAATAAACTTCCGGATAAAAAGCATCCTTTAGGACACGGAAGAATAGAATACATGAGTGCACTGCTTGTTTCGGCAATAGTTTTGTATGCCGGTATAACAGCGGCAATTGAATCAATAAAAAGAATTATTCATCCGCAAGTAGCGGATTATTCAATAATTTCATTAATAATAATCGCCGTTGCCGTCATTGTAAAAATTATACTTGGAAAATACGTAAAATCAAACGGAGAAAAAGTAAAATCAACAGCCCTTATAGCTTCCGGTACCGATGCAATGTTTGATGCCATACTTTCGGCTTCCGTATTGGCATCGGCAATAATTTATTTTACAACAAAAATATCATTAGAAGCTTACGTAGGTATAATAATTTCTGTCGTAATTATAAAAGCCGGTATAGAAATGATGTCCGATACTTTAGGTGATATTTTAGGCAAAAGAGCTGATAGTCAAACTACAAAAAAAATAAAACAACTTCTAACCCAAGAACCTGAAGTTCGCGGAGCATATGATTTAATTATTCATAATTACGGACCTAATAAAAATCTTGCTTCGGTTCACTTGGAATTACCGGATATAATGACGGTTGAACAAGTTGATAAACTAACAAGAAAACTACAAACTGAAGTTTATCACCAAACAGGTGTTATTCTTGCAGGTGTAGGTGTTTATTCTTACAATACAAAAAATGATGAAGCTGCAAAAGTATATAATACGGTTCATGAAACCGTAATGGCACATGATTGGATTTTACAAATACACGGATTTTATGCGGATACGGCTGCAAAAAAAATAAGATTTGACGTTGTTATTTGTTTTGAAACGGACGCAAACGAATGTCTTAAAGTTTTATATAATGAACTTAAACAAATTTATCCGGAATATGAAATAGCCATTGTTCCGGATGTTGATATTTCCGATTAATAATTTTAAATTATTTATGTGCTTTTTTCCAGTCTTTAATTTGTTTCAATCTTTCTTTATATTTACTTTCCAAACCTTGTTCGGTTGGATGATAATAAGTTTTATCTTTTAAAGAATCCGGCAAACACTGCATATTTGTAAGTTTATCTTTTGTGTCGTGTGCATATTGATAACCTTTACCGTAATTCAGTTCTCTCATAAGTTTTGTAGGTGCATTTCTTATTACTAAAGGGACCGGCTCTGCAAGGTGCTGTTTTGCATCTTCGGCAGCAAGATGATATGCCGTATCCATAGCATTTGATTTCGGTGCCATAGCCATATAAACAACGGCTTCGGTTAAATGAACACTGCATTCGGGCATTCCTATAAAGTGGCAGGCATGGTATGCAGCCACGGCAATTTCAAGTGCCCTCGGGTCTGCAAGCCCAACATCTTCACTTGCAAACCTTGTAACTCTTCTTGCAATATATAACGGATCTTCACCCGCTTCCAACATTCTTGCAAGCCAATAAACCGCTGCATCGGGATCCGAATTTCGCATGGATTTGTG
>ONEP01000196.1 GCA_900316875.1 Candidatus Ruminimicrobium bovinum | reverse complement strand
TTCGGATATTAAATTTATCAAAAAAACTTTTATAACCGTCTTTGTTTTTGTAATACGAAAAGAAAAATCTCGGTTCAAAGTCTGTTTTATGATAGTTGTTTTTGTATAACGATAAAAATATTTCTTTTTCGCTCATATTTAATTCTTTAATTAAATTTTTATCTTTATTTGATGTTAATATCGGCGGAAGCTGACATATATCACCAAACAGTATTAATTGGACATTTTTGTTATATAAAAGGTGTTCTATGGTTTTAAAAGTGTCTGCCCGTACCATGGATATTTCGTCTATTATGAGTATATCCAAATGGTTAATCTTATTTTTCAACGGTTCGAAATTTTGAAATTTGTTTATTCTGTAAGATAATGTTTCCATATAACCGTCATCTTTAACGGCAATGTTCAGTTTAAAGAATTTGTGGATTGTTTCACCCTGTACATTTATTGCTGCAAGACCGGTTGGAGCAACAACAGCAATGTTTTTTGTGCTGCTGACTTTATCTCTAAACCATCTCAAAAACATGGTTTTGCCAGTACCTGCCTGACCGGTAATAAAAAAGTTTTTGTTTGGGTTGCTTAAAATTTCGTTATATAAAGCTTGAAATTCATCTGTAATTTCAATGTGTTGATTATTTAATTTGTAATTATCCATATAACTTTATTATAAGAAAAATCTTTCGAAAAAAGTAGCCTGACAAGCTACAAATTAAAAAATATAAAAAAAGTGCAAGTTTTCTGTTTTTTATCAGTATATATAAATGTAAATAATAAAAATAAAGGAGATTTATTATGATAACACAATATCCGAGCAAAGAAGAAATGAATAACTTTAAAACCGAGTTAATGCCCGGTGAAAAAAGTATAATAAATAAACTTGTTAATTTTTTTCAAAATAAAAAAGACAGAAATGTAGAGATTTATATTCAACCGAATATTAACGGATTACATCCGGATATTATTGTGTTGGAAAAGAATTGTAAAGTATGGATTGTGGAAGTAAAAGATTATCATTTAAAACACTACAATATAACAAAAAACGGATGGCAATTAAAAAGAGATAATAATGTTTATCAAAAGTTTCCTTTCAGACAAGTTTCCAATTATAAAAGATGTTTTTATGAATTATTATGTCCGGAATTGGCAATCAGACTTGTACAGGATGAAAAAAATTACGGTTTGATAAAAAATGTTGTATATTTTCATAATATTACAAAAAATAAAGATTTAAAAAAACAGGGAACAAAAGTGTTTATCCGGTGATAAAGATTTGAAATATACGGAATATTTGTTTTCGGATTCAGACAATACGGATTTTGAAAAATGTTTTTCAATGAACTTAAACGGCATATTGCCGTTACAGGAAAAAGAATATGATACACTTACCAGATTTTTACAACCGTTGGATTTTCAAAAAAGAATAAATATTTCATATTCCAAACAATAACAGGAAATAATTGATAATAAGAATAAGAGACAAAAAATTTACGGAGCTGCAGGAGCGGGAAAAACGCTTGTTCTGGCAAAAAGAGCTGTTAATTTTTTGGAAAACAGCAATTGGAATTCTCACATATTAATATTAACTTACAATATTTCTTTGATTAATTATATAAGAGACAGAATAAGAGAAATATTGCCGATAACATATAAAAAGAATAAAGATTCCGTTACTGTCTTAAATTATCATCAATTTATAAAAACCGCCGTTATTGATTATGTCGATAAGAAAAATATCACAGGAGATTTGGATTTTTTTAATGATGTTAATGCTTTCAAAACAATTGGAGTACAAACAAAAAAATATGATGCTGTTTTTATTGATGAAGCACAAGATTATAATGAAAGTTGGTTTCAAATTTTAAATAAATATTTTTTGAAAACCGACGGAGAGTTGTTTATTGTTGCCGATCCCAAACAGAATATTTACGACAGGGCCGTAGACAGCAGAGATAAAGCCTAAAATTCCAAATTCCCCTGGCAGATGGAACCAATCGTTAACAAAAGGATACAGATTTGTAAGTAATAATATTGTAGAACTGTTAAATTCATTTGCAAAAATGTTTTTTTCCGCTAAATACAATGTTATTCCCATTGAGTCACAGAATGATTTAAAAAAATCTTCTCAAACAGAATTAAATTTGGTTGATATAAAATATAAAAAAGTTAACTATAACAAATTAACGGAAACTTTGTTGAATATTTATGATGATTTCAGAACAAAAAAAATTCATCCGAACGAGATTGCTTTTGTTTCCAATACTCAAAATTATTTGTTTAATTTTGATTATAATTTAAGAAAAAAGACAAAAGAGTATACAACAACTTCTTTTCTGCAAAAAGAATACCGTTCAAAAATAAAAAACAGATTGAAAAAAGAAAAATACTTTAAAAACTTATCTGTAAAAGATGCTTTTAAAAAGTATATTAACGTTTTGAAAGAAAAAGGTGTAGATATGAAGGGAAATAAATTTGAAACGATATTATCTCAATTGGAAAAAGATTCCTGTTTTGAAAACGATATTGTAAAAGAATTTAAAAAATACAGAGAGAACAAATTTATTACAAAAGATTCTTCCGATTTTTTAAAAATGTTGGATAAAGATATCAGAGAAAAAAGAGTAGAAAAAGCCGACAGACCTTTTAAATTTAATTTTTATCCTAATTCTTCTTTGTTAAAAATTTCAACAATACACAGCTTTAAAGGTTTTGAAATTCCTTATTTGGTATTAGTTATATCTCCGATTTATAAAGGCGGGAAAGTATATACCGATTTACCTATTAATACCATTTTTGAGTTGTTGTATACCGGCTTATCAAGAGGAATTAAAAATTTGACAATTGTTAATGCTGCGGAAGTTAAAGAAATAGACTCTTTTTTTCAAGAAAATAGCAGATTGTTCAATTAAATTTAAAATAAAAATCTTTCTATAAAAAGTAGCCTAATAAGCTACTTTTTTTTGTTTTTTATGTACTAAAATCATGTAGCAATGAAAAATTTGGAATGTTTATATCCTTTTTGTTGCTTTTTTTGGGAGTATGAAAAACATTGAAAAAATTAATGTGTTTATGAATCAATGTCACAATTTGCCAATGTTTTTTATTAAGTGCAAGGGAAAATAAAAATAGGAGGAATAAATATGGGATTTAAAAGAAGCCGTTATGGTAAACAAAAACATAATAAAAACGGTTGGTATTGTAGTTATAAAAATAAAAATTGCATTCATTACGAAAC
>ONEP01000160.1 GCA_900316875.1 Candidatus Ruminimicrobium bovinum | reverse complement strand
TTTGCATTTATAAGTTGAACTTTACCTTGTCTCCTTTTCTCTTTTTTGTTTTTTAATACCCAAACATATGTTGCTATTCCCGTGTTATAAAAAATATCGTTTGGTAATGCAATTATTGCTTCCAGCAAATCGTTTTCTAAAATATATCTTCTAATATCTGAAGGTCCTGAACCTGCATCACCCGTAAATAACGGTGAACCGTTATGAATAATAGCAACTTTACTACCGCCTTGGCTTTTATCTTTCATTTTAGCAATTGCGGTTTGTAAAAATAACATTTGTCCGTCACCTACAGATGGTAACCCTGCACCGAACCTTCCACCAGCTCCTAAAGCAGCTTCTTTTTCTACAGCTTTTTTATCGTTTTTCCATTCTCTTCCGAAAGGTGGATTAGATAATATATAATCAAACTGTTCGTTTTTGAACTTATCATCGGATAATGTGTTACCATTTTTTATTTTGTCGGCATCGTTACCTTTAATAAGCATATCTGCTTTACATATTGCAAAAGTTTCATCATTAATTTCCTGTCCGAAAGGAAGTAATGTAGCTGAACTATTTAATTTTTTCAAATAATCTTCTGCAACGGAAAGCATTCCACCCGTACCACAAGCAGGGTCATAAATTGTTTTTGCAACATTTTTAGTTAAAACATCGTTATCGTTAGTAAATAGTATATTTACCATAAGTTCTATAACTTCTCTTGGTGTATAATGTTGCCCTGCATCTTCATTATGAGCTTCGGAAAATTTTCTGATTATTTCTTCAAAGATATATCCCATTTCCAAATTAGAAATTTTGTCGGGATGTAAATCTGCTTTCGGTGTAGTAAATTCTTGTATAACAATATACAACAAGTTTTTATCTGCTAATGTTTGTATTTCATTATCAAATTTAAACTTTTCTATAATCTGTTTAACATTTTCGGAAAAACCATTTATATAGTTTCTAAAATTAGCTTCAATGTTATTTGCATCGTCAAGTAAAGTTTCAAAAGTGTATTTACTTATATTATAAAAGGCATAGCCTGATGTTTTTTTCAAAAAATCTGATTTCATAGGCATTTCGTTAAGCATAAATTCATTTTTTTCTAAAACAGCTTGTTTTGTTTTAGCTAATATACAATCAAATCTTCTAATAACGGTAAAAGGTAAAATAACTTTTCCGTATTCGTGCGGTTTATAAACACCTGTAAGTTTATCTGCAATAGCCCATATTAGATTTGCTTTTTCATTTACATTTGAAGTTAAACTCATAGATACTCCTTTTGTGTATGCTGTGAAAATAGAAACTGATACTTTTTAATTTTACCAAATTTAACCTACAAGTCAAAGTAAAAATGGCTTATTTAAGTGATAAAATTAAATTCATATACGGATTATTATATTAAACTATTTAGACAATGTCGTAAAGCATTTTTTTACTTTTTTATTATTTAATTTTATATGCTTATTCAATTAACAAAAGAAAATCACATAATTTATAATGATTTTAAAGAAATCTCAAACTGAAGTTTACTTTAATAAAACTATATTTAAATTTAAATATAAAAAAATGTAAATCGCAATATGTTTTTATTATGATATGATTTATATAAATAGAAAAATGTATGACAAATTTTACAAATACACCTTTTATTTTTACAAAGCTATAATTTACAGCATAAAATCATAATTATAAATTTATTTTTTGTTATTATAAAAATTTCAGATAATTTTATTGTAATACAAAATTCACCGGATTACACTTTTGTATTTTATAATGAGTGTCACTATTGATGAAATTTGTCATTGTTTGTATATCTTTATCAAACAATTTGGTTTTATCGTAAGTTGTTCTGAATAAAAAACTTATACCTGAATTCTTAATTAAATTTATACTTTGTTTTATTGAAAAAGTATCAACCGCAACACAACAAACTAAATTGTATTTATCAAAAGTTGCTTTTATATCCATAGCAATAAAATCTACCAACTTTTGATTTATAATTTGTTCCAATATTTGCGGATTAGAACCGTTAGTATCAAGTTTTCCCAAAAAGCCCATAGACTTAACTTTTTTTATAAAGTTAATTAAATCCGGTTGTAATGTCGGTTCGCCCCCTGTTATTACAACGGCATCCAACTGATTTTTTCTGCTTTCAAGGAAAGCAAAAACTTGTTCTTCCTGTATAGATTCCCGATACATATTAGGATAAACCAGTTCAGGATTATGACAATAAGAACATCTAAAATTACAACCTTGTGTAAAAACAATAGCTGAAGTTTTATTTGGAAAATCTATAAATGAAAATTTTTGTAATCCGCCTATTTTCATAAAAAATACTCCGTATTTTGATGTATGGATATACAGACTAAAATTGCTTTATATCTTTGAGACATAAAAGAAGAGGATATTTCTATC
>ONEP01000159.1 GCA_900316875.1 Candidatus Ruminimicrobium bovinum | reverse complement strand
TTCTGTATCTTCAATAACTTTGATAACAATTCTGTCACCTAATGGTTTAATCATGATTTCTCTCCTTTTTTACCTACTACACTTACACTACATTTATATAACAGTTTTTAAAAATAATTAAAATTTTTAAGGAAAAATTAATTATTTAATAATCTTATTTTATTTGTATCGGATTAATATTTTTATCAAAAATAATGTCAGAAACAACGCTTAAATAATATTCATTTTTAAAAATAGCAGTATAAGAATCCTTTACCTGTGTTCCTAATTTATATGATGCCTCTTTTAAAGTCCAAAAAGTATAAAATTTATCTGAATTCTCAAAATTTTGACCATAGTGTTGTGATAATTTTTCAAAATCACGCTCTTTTGCATATTCAATATCTATTCCGCAACTATGTTCATCAAAACACGCAATTACATAATCTTTTGAATGAGAAAGACAAAAATTTAAATCAGAATTTTCGAATTCCGGTTTCCCATTTTTATTGACAACAATTGTTGTATCTTCGATTTTATATATTTTCTTAGCAACATTTTTTATCAGATATCTGCCGATTGAATATTCCCAAAAACGTTTTTCACTATTGAAATTCTTATCGGCATAATCATTCAAAAAATCTTTGTCATGCATATTTTTAAATTCATTAATATCAATATAATAAATATTCATAAAAGCTCTTAAATATTGTGCATACTGTCAAAAATCTCTTTTTTCTGAACCCAAACTTCCATTCCCATTTCTGCACCGGTATTTGTAACGGCCTCTTTAATTTCTTTAAATGAATAAGTAGATTTTTCAATGTCACAAAGCATAAACATTACAAAATGCCCCTGCATAAGCGTTTGTTTAATATCTTCAATATTTACTTCATATTTGGCTAGGGCAGCCGTTAATGCCGCAACTATACCAACTTTATCCGCACCTGAGAGCGTAACTATTATTTTTGTTTCTTCCATTTTTTATCCTCTTATATTACAAATTTTATCACATAAGGAGGCATGTTTGCAATAATAGGTTTTACTTCTTTATAATAAATAATAATTTTGTAAAATTGTAATATTGTAATATTACTTAACATTTTTTTCTTAGAAAAGGCAATTTTTTAAATAAAAAAAACTTTATATACATGTAAACACGACGTTAGGATATAAGAAAAATAAGGAGAAAAAATTATGAGTATTATTAATGGATGTTCCGCAAGAAACAATTGCACACAAAATTCCGATGACGGGAAAATTACTGCAAATATTAATGGAAAAACAGTTAAAGTTTGTTCAACCGGAAATCCGGAAAAAGATGCAGAAAGAATTGCTCAAGTTGCAGGTTGTTCTGTACAAGAGGCAAAGCAAGCATTAGAGACTCAATATGGTAAACCTCAGCAGTCGAATCAAAGTGGCGGATGCAGCAGCACTAAAATAGGCAGCATGCTATCAGGTGAAACGTCTTGGTAATAATTAATTTTACTAATATTAAGAAGCGAGTGAAAAAACACTCGCTTTTTTAATTTGGATTATTTATGTTAAGTTTTATTAAAGGTATTTTTCTTGTTTTTAAAGGATTTTTTGAAAATTTATAAAAAAATTTAAAATAAATTTAGCAATTTTATATACAAATTATACTTTATATAAATACAAAGAGGATATGTAATCTATATAAATATTTAAGGAGAAAATATGACGACTTTAAACGGAGTTGACTTTACAAAAACAGGAAATCCTGTTGAGGATTTAAAGAATTATGCAACAGCAAGAGGAATTAGCGAAACTGAAGCCAAATCTGAATTAGAAGCAGAATATGGTGTCGCAGAGGCTGTAAAAAATTCACAAGATGAAAATAATATATCAGTAGATGGCAATTCATTTAATTTATCAGACAATGAATCTCTTTTGGAATTTTTAAAAGGTGCTATTGCAAAACTGATGGAAAATACCGGTGCTGACACAAAGAACAGTAATAATGAGCAAAAAGTAACAATTGACGGAGAAGAATTTACCCTTACAGGTGATCCTGAAGCAGATGCTCAAACCGTTGCAGACAAATTAGGAATAACTCTTGATGAGGCAAAAGAAAAATTAAAAGCAGAATTGGGTGAG
>ONEP01000157.1 GCA_900316875.1 Candidatus Ruminimicrobium bovinum | reverse complement strand
GAAGAAGTAAAAAAAATGTGCCCTGTAACAAAAGGTGCAAAACATGGTCCTGCACCAATACCTGAAGAAGGTAAATGGGTAAAAGCAAAAGAAATTAAAGACATCAGCGGTTTAACACACGGAGTAGGTTGGTGTGCACCGCAACAGGGAGCTTGCAAACTTACGCTTAATGTAAAAAACGGAATAATTGAAGAAGCTCTTGTTGAAACTTTAGGCTGTTCGGGAATGACACATTCTGCTGCAATGGCTGCAGAAGTTTTATCGGGTAAAACATTGCTTGAAGCATTAAATTCCGACCTCGTTTGCGATGCAATCAATACCGCAATGAGAGAACTTTTCTTACAAATAGTTTACGGAAGAACTCAAACCGCATTTTCCGAAAACGGACTTCCCGTAGGTGCAGGGCTTGAAGATTTGGGTAAAGGTTTAAGGTCTCAAGTCGGAACAATGTACAGCACAAAAGAAAAAGGTGTTCGTTATTTGGAAATGGCGGAAGGTTATGTTTTGGAAATCGGGCTTGATAAAAATTCCGAAGTTATCGGATATAAATATGTTCATATCGGTAAAATGATGGAAGCAATAAGAAAAGGTATGGACCCGAAAGAAGCACTTGAAAAAAATACCGGTACTTACGGAAGGTTTAACGAAGCTGTTAAAAAAATAAATCCAAGACATGAATAGAAGTAAAGTTCTTTTAAAAATATTTTCTCTTTTGTTATTTTAAAAATTCTCTTTTTCGCACTCAGTGTCGCCATTCGTTTGAAATTTTTAAAGCCGTCCGTTAACTTGAATTTTTTGGACATCAAAAGGTAACCAAAAAATTCTTCAAACAGTAAAGGACTAAAAAACTAATAGAATTTATAGTTTTTTACTCTAAAAATTTCTGCACTCATAAGCGGCTCCAAGTCGTGCTTCAAAAGAAATTTTTAAAAGTGTAGTTGTTAAGTAAAATATATGATATATCATTAATAAACTATCAGCTCTAAGCTTTAAGCTTTAAACTAAAAAACGGAGTAAAAATATGGTTAAATTTGAAGGTTATGAAAGAAGGATAGACAAAATAAACGGCTGTATGAAAAAATACGGTATAAAAGATTTGGAAGATGCAAAAGCAATTTGCTCTTCAAAAGGTATTGATGTTGAAGCCATAGTTAAAGGTGTTCAACAAATAGCATTTGAAAATGCCGTTTGGGCATATACACTTGGTGATGCAATTGCAATAAAAGAAGGTGCAAAAACTGCATCTAAAGCTGCAGAACTTATAGGTATAGGACTTCAAGCATTTTGTATTCCGGGTTCTGTTGCAGACCAAAGAGCAGTAGGTTTAGGACACGGAAATTTGGCTGCAATGTTACTTAGAGAAGAAACAAAATGTTTCTGCTTTTTGGCAGGGCATGAATCTTTTGCAGCTGCGGAAGGTGCAATAGGTATTGCAAGAACGGCCAACAAAGTAAGAAAAGAACCTTTAAGAGTTATTCTTAACGGGCTCGGTAAAGATGCCGCATATATTATTTCAAGAATAAACGGTTTTACAGCCGTTGAAACCGAATATGATTATCATACCGGAAAATTAAATATAGTAAGCGAAAAGGCATTTTCCGACGGAGATAAAGCAAAAGTTAAATGCTACGGTGCAGATGATGTTAGTGAAGGCGTGGCAATAATGATACACGAAGGTGTAGATGTTTCAATTACCGGAAATTCAACAAACCCTACAAGGTTTCAACATCCGGTTGCAGGAACTTATAAAAAATGGGCAATTGAAAACGGTAAAAAATATTTTTCCGTAGCTTCGGGCGGCGGAACCGGAAGAACATTACATCCGGATAATATGGCTGCAGGTCCTGCTTCTTACGGTATGACAGATACTATGGGAAGAATGCACGGCGATGCACAGTTTGCAGGTTCGTCTTCGGTTCCTGCTCATGTTGAAATGATGGGGCTTATAGGTATGGGTAACAACCCTATGGTAGGTGCATCGGTTGCAGTTGCCGTTGCCGTTGAACAGGCAGCAAAATAATTTGATTGGTTTAAATAAATAACGGTTTAAAAGGTTGAAGATTTTATTAACGGAATCTTCAACCTTTTTATTCCGTAAGGTTTCCTGCTTCTGCTTCGGCAAGAATATTGTATATTCCTTCAATTTCTTCTAAACTCATTCCTTCCTGACAGTAAGCCGAATAATAGTAAGTTGAATTTGACATGTACATAACATAAATCTTATCATCTTTTGCTCTTATATTAACGGGAACAGCACCTTTTAATTTAATTTGTTTGTCTATAGGGTAATATGTGTAAACTCCGCTTATATCACCGTATCTTATATCTCTGTTACTTTTTCTTAAAAAAACAAATCTTAAATCGGATATCATATATTTTATTTCCATTATTCCTTCGGAAGCTTTTATTTCGTAATAATTTTTTAATTTTACCGGAAAATTAAAACCTGCAATTTCTGCCGCCTCATCTAAATTTAAACAATATCTGCGAGGATTCGGAAGCAATATTATATTTGCAGGTTTTGTAACATTATTGTTTTTGGAGTAAGAATATCCCGTCGGTAATATAAAAACAATTCCAATAAAAATAAAAAATATAAGTTTTTTCATAACATTTATTTTAGCATATTTATTTTCATGTGGATGTAAATTTTACTCAAGAAATACTGAATATAAATTGAATAAAAATATCTATTGACAAAAAATTTTTATTATTATACAATTTCATCCGTTGCGAAAATCGGATTGCAACAAAGTTCTTTTAAAGCGGTTGAAATTAGAAAAAGCTTAATAATGTTTAAAAATCAATTGGCATTAACATTAAGCTCTAATCATTCAGCCCTAAGCGGAAATTTTGCACGGCAAAATTTCTACTTGACAAATTTTTAAAAGTGTTGTATAATAACTCCGCTTTAATAAATATTTGAAAAACAAGTTTACAAAAAATAAAAAAGTACTTGACAAATTTTTTAAAGTATGTTATAATTATCAAGCTTTAGCAATAAAGCATGTTCTTTTAGTCGGTAGATTTAAAATTAAGAATTTAAGAAGTATTAAAGAAATAGTAAAGGTTCATGAAGTTCCTTATCGGAAAGGACACCTAAACTAAATATGCAGAGAAAAAGTATCTTTGCTTAAGATGTATAAAAAGCAAAGCGGTAGTTTTTTCTCGTCAATAAAGCGAATAGCTTTAAGAAAGCACTGAATAGTTTCGGTGCGAAAGATTGTGAGAAGATTTTGCTTTTAAAGAGGCGGAGTTTCGTAGGAATAATAGCTTATTTTGAGAAACTGCAACGAATTTAAAAACAAAATATACCGCAAGGTTTTGCGGTGAAATTATTGAGTGCTTTCTTGTTGTTCTTTGAAAACTAAATAATGTGCAAATAAGTGCCCTGTAAAAGGGGCAATCAAATAATTTAAAGGTCCTAGTTGTTTTATTTGATGTTTATATATGTTTAAACATATATTATTAATGTAATTAAGAGCTTAAACAAAACTCTATAAAATTTTTTTATGGAGAGTTTGATCCTGGCTCAGAATTAACGCTGGCGGCGTGCCTAACACATGCAAGTCGAGCGAATTCTTACAGAGCATCGTAAGAGTTAGCGGCAAACGGGTGAGTAACACATGGGAAACCTCCCTCGAAATGGGGAATATCTTCGTGAAAACGGAGTTAATACCGCATAAGACCACAGTTTGGCATCAGACAGGGGTCAAAGCAGCAATGCGTTTCGAGATGGTCCTGTGTCCTATCAGCTAGTTGGTGGGGT
>ONEP01000063.1 GCA_900316875.1 Candidatus Ruminimicrobium bovinum | reverse complement strand
TGGAGTCCTTTAAAATCCGTGGCTTTTTTGATGTTCTGCTTAATTTATGTTCCTTGTATAGTTGCAATAGCGGTATTTTACAGAGAGGCCGGCTCAAGGTTAAAATGGTTGATAATACTTTTTGCTTGGACAACGGCTTTAGGATACCTGCTGTCGTTTATTGTATACCAAGGAGGACGGTTGTTAGGTTTTTAAGTTAGGTTATGTGGTGATAGGGTTATAGGTTTAACGGCAAAAATAAAATAACTAAAAAATAACTTATAACCCAATAATCCAATAAACTAATAACCCGAAGGTGGTAATTATGGAAACTTTGTTCGTGTTGTTAATTGTGGCACTTTGTGCAATTATTCTTATAAAGAAAATATGCAAACAAATAAAAGGCGGAAAGTGCGATTGCGGTTGCGGATGCAACAACAATTGCGGAAGTTGTTCCAAAAGCAATAGTTGTATTACACAACTTATGAGAAAAAATAAAAAAGATAAATAAAAAAATAAAAGCTTCTTGATTAATTATCAATAAAATTATAAAATTTAAGTAATTAAATAATTAATATTAGCAAAGGGGCTTTTAGATTAAAAATCTTCAAGCCCCTTTTTTTTATTTGTGCTTCAAAAAATTTTTTAAAAGTGTCGTTAAGTAGTTCGTCGTTTAAACTATCAGCTGCTCAGCTGAAAAACCGAAGATTTTGGCTCAGCTTATCAGCTAAAAAATAAAAGGAGAGTAAAAAAATGAAGAAAGTAGTAGCAGGTATGTTGTTTGCAGTATTGGCGGTATGTGTTGCACAAGTTTCTTTTGCGGAGGAAATTGAATTCTTAAAAGGATTCACATTAGGCGGGGGAATTACATTGAATTTGCAAAATTTACAAAATGCAAATAAAGCGGAAGATTCCGACGGTAATCCTATTGATGAAAACAAAACTCCTTCTTTGGGAGAGTATTCCGTGGATTTAACGGTTGAAAAAAAGTTTGATGATAACAACACGGCATTTATTCACTTGGAAACGGGAAAAGGCGATATAAACAATTATTTGAATGCCGTTTCAGGTATAAACAGGGATGCTGATGACAGCGGAGTAGTTAGTGTAACGGAAGCATGGTTTGAACACAAATTTACGGATAAATTTGCAATGAGTTTCGGTGTTTTGGATCCTACGACGGCCGTAGATGATAATGCTTATGCAAATGATGAAACAAAACAATTTTTAGGTTCTATGTTTAGAAATGCGGCAAATATCAATTTTGCCGATAATGCATTCGGTGTAAAAGCAACTTATGAAGCAGATATGATTGATTTTGCAGTTCAATATATTGATGCAAGTGACTATAAAGACATAACAAGAAACGGTTTTGCTTCCGCACAGGTAAATTTTAAACTCGGTTTTATAAATGAAATGGACGGTAATTACAGATTTTACGGTTGGACAAATACAAACGATTATGCAAAACTTGACGGAACGGGTGACGGTAAAGAAAAAAATTACGGTTTCGGTTTAAGTTTTGACCAACAATTTTCCGATATTTTCGGCGGATTTGCAAGATATTCTTGGGCAAACGGAGCAATTGATAATGAGATTGACAGTTCAAATGCTTGGAGTTTAGGTTTGCAGGCGACGGTAAAAGGTTTAAGCGAAAAAGATGTTGTTGCATTGGCTTACGGGCAGGTAATGCCGTCTGACGAATATAAAGATAACGTAAATAAAGATGCAAAAAATGAAAATCATTTGGAAGTTTATTACAGTTGGAACGTAACCGATTATTTGGCAATTTCGCCGAATTTTCAAATGGTGGAAAATCCTTTCTATAACGGAGATGATGATACCGCTTATGTAAGTTCGGTAAGAATGCAAATCAGTTTCTAATAACGTAAATATAAAAAAGAAAGAGCAGAATAAAATCTGCTCTTTCTTTTTTTGTGAAGTATTAAATTAATACTTATTTTATCTTAACATTATCATTGATTATTTTTTCTATTGTTTTTATAACGGTTCTGCCGATTTTTCTTTCAACTCCGCCTTTAGTTAAAGGTATTCCTGTTTTTCTTGATATTTTTGTTTTCAATCCGCTTATACCGAGTAGTCTTTTCCATGAAAAAGAAAAACCGTATTTTTTCATATTAATTTATTCCTTCCGAAAGCAAATCCCGTTCATCAAGTATTCCGATAGGTTTATTATTATTGTCAACAACCGGAATATTATCTATGTTTTTTTCTTGAAGAATTTTTGCCGCATCAACGGCAAGCATATCGGGTTTTATCGTTGACGGTTTTTTTGTCATTACTTCCGATATTTTTTTCTTCAGTAAGTTATCGTGTAATTGAATTTGCCTTCTTAAATCACCGTCGGTAAAAAAACCGACAAGTTTACCGCTTTTATTTACTACGCTTGTTGCACCTACTCTTGTTCCTGTCATTACAAACAATGCTTCTTCAACGGTGGCTGTTTCTTTTACTACGGGATTTGCACCGCCTTTTCTCATAATTGCTTTTACATCCATTGTAAGTTTTTTACCTATAGCTCCCAACGGATGAAGCATTGCAAAATTTTCTTTTTTAAACCCTTTGTTTTCCGAAACTATTAAAGCAAGAGCATCTCCCAATGCAAGCATTGCCGTTGTTGACGAAGTCGGTGCAAGGTTAAAAGGACATGCTTCCTTTTTGACGGAAGAATTTATTATTACATCACAACCTGTCCAAACTTTTGAATTTACTTTACCTGTCATTGCTATTATTTTTATTTTCATTTTTTGTAAAACGGGAAGTAATTGCTTTATTTCTTCGGTTTCTCCGGAATATGACAACATTAATACAACATCGTTTTTCATTATCATACCCAAATCGCCGTGCAGACATTCGGCAGGATGTAAAAATATTGCCGGTACTCCTATTGAAGCCATTGTCGCCGCAATTTTTTTCCCTATAAGTCCCGACTTTCCCAACCCTATTACAACAACTCTTCCAGAAGTTTTTTCTATCAACGATACCGCTTTTTCAAATTGGTCGTTCAAATGATTTGTTTGTTCTTTAATTGCTGCCGACTCCAAATTTAATATTTCTGCTGCACGTTGTATATTTGTTTTTTTCATTATCATTACCTATAAACTGTGAACATTTTTTATAAAATCAGCCATCTTATTAAAATCTTTCCTTCTTTGTAATCTTTCAACGGATTCATCGGCTATCATTCCGAACGGATTAACTTGGTCCGTTATTTCGGATATTTTTTCCGCACTAAAATTACCGCTTATAAAAAAAGGAACATTTAACTGATTAATTTTTTTTAATAATTCAATATTAACAATTGTATTTCCAACATCATCTTTGTCGGTTAAATTTATAATAAAATAATCTATACTACCGACGTAAGGTTGCATTGAAAGTATATCGGACTCTTTTGTGAATTCAAAACTTTTAAAAATTTTAATACCTAATGCTACCGATAATGCTTTGCAAAATTCCGGTGTTTCGTTTCCGTTTAAACAAATTGCCTTCAAATCAGCTTTTTTTATTATTTTTGTTACTTGCTTTTGATCCAAATTTTCAACCGTTGCTACGGCCAAAACAAAAGGAGGTAATTTTTCGTTTACTTCTTTTAACATTTTATCGGAAACTTTTTTGGGTGATTCTTTTATTAAAGTAAACCCTATAAAATCGGTTCCTAAATTTGTTGCGCTTAAAGCGTCTTCATAATTTGTTATACCTGCTATCATTACTTTTACCATAATTATTTCCCGTAAACCTTTTTAGGATCAAATATTTTTTTACCTGTAATTCTTGTATTTCCGGTAAACGACAATTTTCTGTAAAAACAACTTCTGTAACCGGTATGACATGCCGAATCACCTACCTGATGTACTTTTAATAAAATACAATCGGCATCACAATCGTAGTAAACTTCCTTAACTTTTTGTATATTACCGGACTGTTCACCCTTTATCCAAAATTTTTGTCTTGATCTGCTCCAAAATGTAGCTTTTTTTGTTTTTAAAGTTTTTTCAAATGCCTCCGCGTTCATATAAGCTACCATTAAAACCACATTGTCTTTCCAATCCTGCACTACTACGGGAATTAACCCGTCTTTGTTAAATTTTAACTGTTTCGTAATTTCCATTTTACATTCTCCGAATTAATCTTTTCTTAACGCTCTTATTGCTTCTTCCAATTTAAAATCTTCCGTATACAGCGCCTTGCCTACAATAGCACCTATAACACCGTCTTTTTCAAGTTCCGCAATTTGTTTAACGTCTTCAACTGTAGTAACTCCGCCGGAAGCAATTACTTTCATTTTGCTTTCGGTTGCTATACTTTTTAAACTTTTTAAATTAGGTCCTTTTAACATTCCGTCTTTTGAAATATCCGTATAGATAATTTGACTTACTCCCATAGCTTTTAATTTTTCAATCATCTCGGAAGTTGATATCGGTGTAATTTCTTTCCATCCGCCTATTGCAACTTTATCTTCGTAAATATCAAGTGCAACTATAATTTTGTCGGGCCCGTATTTATCTATTGCTTTGCGGACAACATCAGGGTCATAAATCGCAACCGTTCCTAAAATTGCATAACTGGCACCTAATGTAAAAATTTCATCGATTCTTTTCATGTTTCTTATTCCGCCGCCAACTTCAACCGGAGCATCAACGGATAAACAAATATTTCCTATTATTTCATTATTTGATTGCCTTCCGGAAAAAGAACCGTCCAAATCTACAACATGTAACCTTTCGGCTCCTTTTGCTCTCCATAATTTTGCCATAAAAACGGGGTCCGACGAATATATTGTTTCATCGGAAATTTTACCCTGTTTTAACATAACACAATTACCTTGTCTGATATCTACCGCAGGAATTACTATCATTTAGTTAACCTCTATAAAATACCTTTTGTTGAAGGTATGCTTTTTATTTTTTTATTTATTGAAACAGCATCTTTTAAGGCCCTTCCAAAACCTTTAAATACCGCTTCCGCTATATGATGATTATTTCTTCCTTTCATCATTTTTATGTGTAAAGTAATACCGGCATTATTTACAAATGCTATAAAAAATTCCTGCAACAAATCGTAATTGAACCCTGTTTTTTGAAATTTAATTTTAACATCATAACTTAAATGCGGTCTTCCCGATATATCCATTGCAACATAAGCCAATGCTTCATCCATAGGTAGCAGAAAATGACCGTAACGGGTAATACCTTTTTTATCACCCAATGCTTTTTTTAAAGCTTGCCCCAATGTAATTCCGATATCTTCGGTAAGGTGATGGTCGTCTATTTCAATATCACCTTTTGCTTTTATATCCAATGTTATTTGCGCATTGGCAGCAAACAAATTTAACATGTGGTTTAAAAACGGAATATCGGTTTGAATTTTAGCCGGCTTAAACGAATCCAAATTCAAAGCCATATCAATATCGGTTTCGGCAGTTTTTCTTTTAATTTTTACTTTTCTCATTTTAATTCCTTAATTGGCTGAAAAGCTGAGCAGCTTAAAAGCTTATTATTAACATCAACAGCAAACTAATTTAAAAAATTTCTTTTAAAACACTTAAAACTACAATGTATAACTTATAATACATAATTTATAATTAATGTGTTTTTTGCTTTGCAAAAAACTTAATTATTCATCAAAAATTTACAAAGTGAATTTTTACCGACATTTTACATTCTGCATTATACATTCAGTTTAAGAATTTTCCTTTTGTAATGTTTTTAGGTTTAAAAATTTTGTCGTAAAGTTCCAAAGTTTTTCCTAATTTATCCAATAAAATCAATTTATCAAGCAATGCAAATTCATTTTTAAATTCACAATCATCATTGGAATGCATTGATTTTGTAACCAAATGTATAAGCAATTCAATTTCCCTTTCGGAAAATTCTATATCCATTTAATAACCTCTTATTTCAACAGATTTTTTATGATTCTCCAATCCTTCTTTTGCTGCAAAATAAGCAATATTTTTTTGAATTTCTTTATCAAGTTTTTTAACTTCTATATAACTGCTTCTTTTTAAAAATGTCATTACCGATAATCCGCTTGAATATTTTGCCGAAGAATTTGTCGGTAAAACATGCGACGGTCCCGCCCAGTAATCGCCTAATGCCGTCGGTGTATTATAACCTACAAAAATTGCACCCGCATTTTTTATATTTTTTACAATATCTTCTGCTTTTTCCGTTAATATTTCCAAATGTTCCGGAGCAATTTCATTAACCTTTTTAATTGCTTGTTGCAAATTAACATTAAAAAATATTATTTGTTGCAAATACTGTTTTTCTATTCTGTTTTTTAATTTGTTTATTATTGTTTTTGACGGGCAAAACAAATATGCTTTTGCCATTTTATCATGTTCTGCCTGTGCCATCAAATCATAATAAATATAATCCGTATTTGCTTTGGAATCGGCAATAATTGCAACTTCACTCGGACCTGCCAAAGAATCTATCCCGACTTTTCCGTAAACAAGCCGTTTTGCTTCATTAACATAAGCATTTCCCGGACCTACAATCATATCAACGGGTTTTATGATTTCTGTTCCGTAAGCAAGTGTTGCAACGGCAACCGGTCCGCCTATGGAATAAACTTCTTTTATATTACATAAACTTGCTGCAAACAAAACTTCATCAGTCATTTTTTTAGGCGGTGTAAATAAAACTATTCTTTTAACACCTGCAACAGCAGCAGGTATAACATTCATTAAAACCGACGACGGATAAGAAAATTTTCCTCCGGGTACATAAACACCGACTGAATTTATCGGATTATATATTTGTCCGACTTTTTTATATTTATCCGATATAAACCAAGATTTTTTTATATTTTGATATTCTTTCTTATGAAAATTTAAAATATTTTTATAAGATGAAATTACGGCTCTTTTAAATTCTGCATCAACATTTTTAGCTGCCAATGCAAATTTTTTTACTGAAACTTTTGCATCATTTATATTTTTAAACGTAATACCGTCAAATTGCTTAACATAACCTATAACGGCTTTATTACCGTTATTTTTTATATTTTCTATAATATCAAAAACATACCTTGTTATATCTTGCTCCACTTGTTCTCCTTAAAAAACCGTAAAACGATTTTTTAGTTTATAGGATTATTGGGTTATAAGGTTATGGGTTGAACAACAAATACAAAAAAAACAACTTATAACCCTATAACCTAAAAACTTATAATCTATTAATTTGCTTTGCAAATTTTATAAAATGTTTTTTGCTACAAGCATTTCCGCAATTTCCACGGCATTAAGAGCAGCACCTTTTAATAAATTATCCGATACTACCCAAAAAGTTAAACCGTTATCGCATGAAATATCTTTTCTTATTCTGCCGACAAATGTTTTCTGTTGGTTTTGTGCAAACAACGGCATAGGATATTTGTTTTCCGCCGGGTTATCTATAACTTCAACACCTTTTGCGGAAGATAAAAGTTCTCTTGCTTTTTGCGGTGTCAACTCTTTTTCAGTCTCAATCCATACGGATTCGCTGTGTGCTCTTAAAACAGGAACTCTGACACAAGTTGCACTTACCTTTATACCTTTATCACCCATTATTTTCATTGTTTCGTTTGTCATTTTCATTTCTTCTTTTGTATAACCGTTGTCTTCAAAAACATCTATATGCGGTAAAACATTATATGCTATTTGATACGGAAATTTTTCAAAAGGCGGTAAAGGTTCTCCCTTTCCCAATGCTTTTGTTTGATTATCCAAATCGTGAATACCTTTTGAGCCGGCACCTGAAACCGCCTGATAAGTTGAAACAATTACTCTTTTAATTTTTGCATAATCGTGTAACGGTTTTAATGCTACAACCATTTGAATTGTTGAACAATTAGGATT
>ONEP01000013.1 GCA_900316875.1 Candidatus Ruminimicrobium bovinum | reverse complement strand
TGGTGGATGTAGCTCAGCTGGTTAGAGCGTCGCTCTGTGGAAGCGAAGGTCGCGGGTTCAAATCTCGTCATCCACCCTTGACGTTTTTGCTCCAACTTTTTGTTTTGATAATTTTCCAATAACCGCCTTTATCAGCTCCTACTCTTTCTATTGTATTATTCTCTTTGAGAGTTTTTATCTGCTTTTCAATGGCTTTTATAGTTAATCCTAAGCTTTCTGCCATTTCTTTTGTGGTTATTTTAGGATTATTTTTAATAAGTTCTATAATTTTCTCCCTACTTTTCTCCCTACTTTTCTCCCTACTTTCCGTAATAGGTTCGTTTTCTTCAAATCCCTTAGTAAAGTAGAAAGTAACCTGCATAAAATGTTCCATAAAGTTGAATATGGATGTATCGTTTGTCCTTAATATTCTTGTCATACCTGAGCCAAGCTGTTCAACAAGTTCCAAATCTCTAAATACTCTCATTAATTCTCTGTTTCTCGGTTTACTTACACAGTTAAAAAACTCTTCTTTGCTTAAACCATCTATAAGTCCGCCATAAGATGTTATTACAAACCTATCTGAATATATTTCAAATACGGGAGAATCTTCGCTTGAATAATCATTGTGGACTATAGCATTAATTATTGCTTCCCTTAATGCTATCCTGTCAACAAGATTTTTCTCAAGTCTGTTTCTACTGGTTATTTTTGTTCTTGTAATATTTTCTATATCAAACTTATCCAATACGGCATTAGTTGCTTTTATTAAAGAACAATATCCGTATTCCTGGTTTTCTATTAAGTCATATTTATCTTTACCGAGATATTTAGCTACTTTTATTGATACGGAATTTGTGTCGGAAAGAAGATAAGCTGTGTAGTTATATTTACCATCTTCGGTAAGTAAATCAAGGTTTTTAGCAAAATTATCATTTAATGTTTTGTGTTGACCTTCGTAATATATTTTCAATTGTGTAAATGTTAAATCTTGATGAGGAGATGGTATTTTACTTAAAGATTTTCTTGTTCTTTTAGAGTATAAATCATCTATAATATTTTGTGTCATAGGTTGTGCGGAAGAACCTACTCTTATAAAACAACCTTTTGTTGACATTCCTAAATGCTTAATATAGTAAGGTTTTTCTTGTCCGCTCGACACAATTATATGGATAATGCTTTTATCGTCAGACTTTTCAAGAACAACATCAAATAATCCTAAGCAAGACGGACAGATATTATCCTTTATCATATTTATTATTTTCAATTGTGTTTGGTCAGGGTTTAATATACCTATTATTTTACCTTCGTTATTTATTCCTATATAAATATGTCCGCCTTTCTTATAATTAAGGAAAGATACCACTTCTTTTATAAGAGTGTCATTAACTATTTCTTTATATTCAACGGTATCACTTTCTTCTATTCTGAAATCTGACATATTTATTCGATAACTCCATACTTTAATTTTCCATATATTATAAAAAATTGCTCCATATTTTTCCAACTTTTTTAGGCATAAAATTCCTTGTTATTCTTATATTAAACAATAGGTTATATAAACTGGGTAAAAGGAAAGACTGAGAGTAACAATGCTTTTACGGCATTGTTACAGGTATAACTGGGTATTTTTATCCTATGGTTAGAGAATATATATTATAAAGATAACCCCACACAATATATAATCTATCAAAATGAGCAATAAAATGAACTTTTGGGTTTATCTTTATATTAATCTGTATTACTTAGTAGCCCTTTATACCTTATCAGCAATATTTACAAAAACCAATTTCTAAAATTTTTTTTTCATTTCACTATATTTATTGTTGCTTTCTCTTTTTTTCTTTTTAAGCTCTTGATACTTCTTAACTTTCTTGATGTGTGGGAGAGATAAGCTCGATTTTGACAACTGGTCGTAGAGATTCCCGACCCGAATACCCGTTTGTGTATGATGAGAACTTTATAGATATAAATCAGTTGATTTAATATTAAATCAACTGATTTTTTTGTCGAAATACTATTAAAATATTAATATATTTTTATAAATCTAAACTATTCTTATTTAATAGAAATTCTTCTATACCGATTATTAAAATACCATCATTGTTTCGCCATAAGTTTATGTTATCTTTTACAACAACTATCTTTTTAAAAGAATCTTCTATTTTTGTTAAAGAATTTGTTTCTTGTTTCATTTTTTCTTCATTTGGAATAGCAAAAGCAGATTGAATATAATATCTTTTACTGCCGTGATTACAAACAAAATCTACTTCTAACTGCACTTTTTCTGTTTTATTTTTTCTTTTAATTCTATGTTCTACTATTCCAACATCAACGGAATATCCTCTAATTAATAATTCATTATATATAACATTTTCCATTATATGATTTGTTTCAATTTGCCTAAAATTTAATAGTGAGTTTCTTATTCCGGTATCAGTAAAGTAGTATTTGAAAGGTGTATTTATATATTTTTTACCTTTGATATCGTATCTTTTAGTTTTTTGTATTAAAAAAGCATTCTCTAAATATCCCAAATACTTACTAATGCTTTTATCCGTAATAGGTATGTTTTTGCTATTAAAAGTGTTAGTTAATTTTTTAGGGTTGGTTAATGAACCTATGTTTGAAGATATTATTTCTATTAAAGTTTCTAAAACATCTTTGTTTTTTATTCTATTTCTTTCAATAACATCATTCAAATAAACATTTTGAGTTTGATAGTTTAAGTAATCTATTTTTTTCGTTATATCTTTTTGAAGAGCAGCTAAAGGCAAACCGCCATACCTGCAATAATCATTAAAAACTTTATTGTTATTTGGTTCTTGTATTGATGAAAATTCAGCAAAACTTAACGGATAAATTCTTATTTCATCTCCTCTACCTCTAAATTCGGTAATTACATCTGATGAAAGAAACTTTGAATTACTACCGGTTACATAAATATCAACATTTCGTATTCTTAATAGACCATTTAATAAAAATTCAAATCTATCTACTAATTGAATTTCATCTAAAATGGATGAACAATTAAAAAGTATAGTTAAATATATAAGGCAAAGAGGATGCCATATACCAACAGATGATACAGACATATATCCCGAAGGATACGATAGTTGGATTGATTAATTATTAAAAGTTATTGAATAAATTATAATTTTTTATTGATAAGAAACTGAAAATAAAAGCCCAAGGTAAAATTATGACTAAAAAATACGGATTTTCATTTTCTTGGAAAAGATTGTTAGGAATAAGCGGACTTGAAAGAAAAATCGGCAGAACAATTATAAATATTTTATTTAAGAAAAAATAGAAATTATATTAACCCACATTCCTTTTTAGAAAGTTATAATTGAAAAATTTAATATAATTCTAAATGATTTTATCAAAGATATTTTGGTTTAATAAAAAATCTTTTAAACCGATTATCAAAACACCATCTTCATTTCTGTATGTAGGTGAATTTTTGGTAACTATAATCTTTGTAAAATTATCATCTATATTAAAATACGGACGAATTTCTCTTTCTTTCTTATCTTCATCATCGGTTTTATTTGATACTCCCTTATAACCTTTACTTACAAAAGTGTCTGTTATTCTATTTGGATTAGTTAAAGAACCGATTGAAGAAGCCAAAATATTTGTTAAAGTGTCTAATACTTCATTTTTCTGTATTTTGTATCTATCGATAATATCTTTAATAAAAGTTTCCTTAAACAAATCTTTTAAATATTTACTTTTTTCTTCGGTTGTATCAAATGATAAAGTATACGGCATACCGCCGTTTAACATCTTTTCAAAATTTTCAACATTTTGAATCTCATCCAAAAACAAATAATATTGTTTTTTATCTTTAATTTTACTTTTTATATATTCTCTTAATTTAGTTCTGTCATATAAATTTTCATATTCGTCATTTTCCAAATTAATAGCAATTATATG
>ONEP01000155.1 GCA_900316875.1 Candidatus Ruminimicrobium bovinum | reverse complement strand
ACTCGGCGGGTATGAAACTTTTTCCGAAGGAGAAGGTTTAATAAAAAAAGTAGGTGTTAAATTAATTAATAAATAACAATGAATTTGTTTAAACAGGAAGATACCATTATTGCTTTGGCAACGCCTTTCGGAAGGGCTGCTTTGGCAGTTTTAAGAATAAGCGGAAAAGATTCTTTAAAAGCTGTATCTTCCGTTTTTTTTGATAAAAATCGTAAAAGTATTGATATAAAAAACAGAAAAATTCATCACGGATTTATTTATGATTGTGAAAATAAAATAGATGAGGTTATTGTAAGTTTTATGCAAAATCCCAATTCTTCAACCGGTGAAGATGTTATAGAAATTACTGCACACGGAAATCCGGTAATAGTTCGAACAATAACCGATTTGTTACTGAAAAAAGGTTTAAGGTTAGCCGACAGGGGTGAATTTTCTTACAGAGCATTTATTAATAATAAATTGGATTTGACCGAAGCCGAATCAATTAATGCCTTAATACACGGTTCCACAAAAAAAGCCGTAGAACTTTCTTTAAATACGTTACAAGGTTCGTTTTCAAACGAAGTGAAAAAAATAAAAGAAAAACTTACCGAACTTTATGCTTATTTGGAAGTGTCGCTTGATTATCCTACCGAAGATATTGACTTTTTAACAAGAGAGCAAAAAAAAGAAAAACTTACGTATATTATTTCACAAACTGATAAATTGATTGATTGTTATTCTTTGAATAAAAACATTGTTGACGGTATAAAAATTGCAATAGTGGGAAAGCCGAATGTGGGAAAATCTTCCATATTGAATTCAATATTGGGATATCAAAGGGCAATAGTAACCGATGTTGCAGGGACAACTACCGATGTAATTAATGAAAGTATAGAATATAAAGGTTTTTTGTTTACCGTAACCGATACCGCAGGTATAAGGCAGCATTATGCAAATGAAATAGAAAAAGTAGGGCAAACAAGGGCAAAACATTCGGCAGATGTTGCGGATGTAATTTTATTTGTTGTTGATAATGGCAGAATTTTTGATGACGATGATAATAGTATATTGGAATTGATAAAAAACAGAAATAAAGATACGTTAATTGTTGTAAATAAATCGGACTTGGCTACAAAAATAATTTTTGACCGATTATATGATGTTTATGATAAAAGCAATTTTATCTGGTATTCCTGTGTTAATAAAACGGATATAAATGTATTGCTGGAAAAAATTTATCAAAAATGTAATTTGCAAAATATTTCCGAAAATTCTTCAATGCTTATTAATGCAAGACAATATAATTTGTTATGTAAATTAAAAGAAATGTTGCAGCAAACTTTGAACGTAATAATTAAAGGCGACCAAGATGAAATAGTATCTTTTTATGCACAAAACGGTTTGAAAATTATTGATGAAATTTTGGGGACGGAAGTTTCCGAAGAAATATTAAAGTCCGTGTTTTCAAAATTTTGTGTCGGCAAATAGAAAATTGGAAGAATTGAAACAAATCAAATTCGGCTCAGCTGTCAGCTAAAAATTTGTTTCACAAATTTTAAAGGAGTAAAGATGATAAAATTTTACAATACATTAACAAATAAAATAGAAGAATTTAAACCGATAAAAGAAAAAGAAGTTTCAATATATATTTGCGGTGTTACACCTTATGATGTTTGCCATTTGGGACATGCAAGAGCGTATGTAACATTTGATGTTATTAAAAGGCATTTTGTAAGAAGCGGGTATAAAGTAAAACATGTTCAAAATTTTACCGATGTAGACGATAAAATAATAAACAGGTCTTTGGAAAAGAACATAACTCCTTTGGAACTTGCCGAAACTTATATAGACGATTATTTTATGCAAATGAATAAACTTAACGTTATAAGAGCCGATAATTATCCTCAGGTTACAAAAATGATTCCTCAAATAATAGAATTCATAAAAAAACTTCAGGATAAAGGTTTTGCTTATGAAGTTGACGGTGATGTTTATTTTTCCGTAGAAAAATTCAGCCGATACGGAAAACTTTCAAAGAGAAAATTTGAGGATATGAAAGTAGGTGCAAGGGTTGAAAAAGATTCTAAAAAGAAAAATCCTTATGATTTTATATTGTGGAAAAAAACAAAACAAAACGAACCGGAATCCGTTTCATGGGAAAGTCCTTGGGCAAAAGGCCGTCCGGGGTGGCATATAGAATGTTCGGTTATGGCAACAACTTTGCTCGGCGATACTATTGATATTCACGGTGGCGGACAGGATTTGATTTTTCCTCATCATGAAAATGAAATAGCACAAAGTGAAAGTTGCACGGGAAAACAATTTGCAAATTATTGGTTACACAACGGTTTTGTTACCGTTAATAAAGAAAAAATGTCAAAATCACTCGGTAATTTTTTTACGTTAAAAGATATCTTTGAAAAATACAATCCTCGTGTTGTCAGATATTATTTACTTACACAACATTACAGAACTCCGCTTGATTTTTCAAACGAAAATCTTAATGCCGCCAAAGCTGCATTGCAGGGACTTGATGAAGCATATTCAAGACTTATTGCAATAACAAAAGAAAGCAATTCTAATTTAACCGATACCGATTTGTTAACAATTCAAAAACATGTTAAAGATTCTTTGGATGATGATTTTAATTTTGAAAAAGCATTATCGTATTTACATGAATTGAAAAATATAATTTTAAATAATTTGGTTCAAGAAAAAGTTGATTTGTTAAAACAGGCAAAATGGCTTTTTGAGGATATTTTGGAAGGTGCTTTAGGTATAACAATTTTAAAGGAAGAAACAACATCGGATTTGCAAAAACTTTTAGATAAAAGAAATCTGGCAAGAAAAGAAAAAAATTGGATTGTTGCGGATGAGTGCAGAAATAAATTATCAGAGTTAGGTTATAAAATTATAGATAATAAAGACGGCAGTTCAACTTTGGTAAAAAAAGTATAAAAATAAAGAGAATTGAAAATTTATTTTTTATTTTATAGAATACAGGCGGTAATTGTGTTGTAAAATAAAGAAAAAAATAATGGAGGCGTTATGAAGAAGTTTGCAGCATGTTTGTTTTTAGTGTTGTTTTCATTTGTTTTTGTCGGAAATGTTTTTGCAAGCAGGGGACAGGAAAAATCAGAAAAAAGCAGAAGTGAAATTTCATGGGATGATATTGCCGGGGAAGATGAACAAGGTAATCCTGTAAGGAAAGGACCGGGAGTTTTTTCCGCTGTTCAGTCAAAAGTTGTTGTTGCTGCTGCAAGTGTCCTTTCGAATGAACTGGCAAATGTTATTTTAGATAATTCCGGAAATTATACATTCTTTCAAAAACAAGGTTCAAATGCAGGAAATGTTGAAGACAGAAGCGGTGCAACTATGTACATAAAAGCTTTCGGCGGTCAGGAAAAACTTGATATGAAAGATTACACAAAGTTTGATACGACATATTATGGCGCAATTTTAGGTTTGGATGTCGACAGAAAGTATACCGATAACTTTGATGCTACTTACGGTATATTTGTTTCTTATGTCGGAAGCCAATTAAAGGAAGAAGATTTTGAAGATGATAAAATTTCTCAAAACAGCGGTTTTGCAGGTTTAAGAGGTAATTGGTATATAGGTAAATTGTTCTTTGGCGCCGTTTTGGATTACGGCTTTTTGGCAAATAAGGTAGAAATTGACGCAGCAGACAATTCTAAAAATTATAATACACAAAGTATAGGTTTCTCGGCAAAAGCCGGTTATAATTTTGAAGTTGCAAAAAGAAGTTTCACAATCCAGCCGAATGTTGTGTTTAATTCAAATTATTTAATTACGGAAGAATATACGGATACAAATGATAATAAAGTTAAATCCGACAACATAATAAATATTGCAGTTGCTCCCGGATTGAAACTTGCAAAAACATTGGGTAAATGTTGGATAGTTTCCGCAGAAGGAAAATATGTTTTTGTATCATCTAACGGAGATATAAAATTAGAAAACGTATATAATATAGGAGCTTTACCCAAAACATATTATAAAGATTATGTAAGTTGCGGACTCGGTATAGAAAAAATTTGGGGTTATACCGTTCTTCATTTGAAAGGGCATAAAACATTTTGCGGAAGAGATGGTTATATGGTTAATGCCGGTATAGAATTTAAGTTTTAATTTGTTTTTTTAAGTTTTTAAAATAAATGGGGGAAAATATATAATGAATAAATATTTAAGTTTGTTGTTTATGTTGTTTTTAGCTGTATGTGTTTCAAGTTGCGGAACTAAATATGCAAGACCTGACAGATGTTGTTGTGACGTTCCGGAAGTTCCCAAAGTTGTGGAACCTGCTCCTGTTCCTGAGCCGGAACCTGAACCGGAACCCGAGCCGGAACCTGCTCCTGAACCGGAACCTGTTCAAGAAGTAAAACAGGCAATACAACAAGCCGTTCAGGAAGAAAAGAAAGAATTTACGCTTGACCTTGAAAAATTGATGAAACAAAGTTTGTTTGAATTTAATTCAACAAAAATAGCCGAAGAAAATTATGCGGGACTTGATGTAGTTGCGGATTTCTTAAAAGAAAACTCAAATATATCGCTTACAGTGGAAGGTCATACCGACAGTGTAGGTTCAAAAGAATATAATCAGGGCTTGTCTGAAAGAAGAGCAAAAGCAGTTGCGGATTATATTGTAAGCAAAGGTGTATCCCAAGAACAGGTTTCTACAATAGGTTATGGTTTTTCCAAACCTGTAGCAAGCAACAAAACTGCTGAAGGAAGAGCACAAAACAGAAGAACCGAATTAAAATTTAAAATTAACGACTAATTATAATTATATTCGATAATAAGTTGTTGAAAAGTGAAAAAGCAGAAAGATACAAATAGTTTTCTTTCTGCTTTTTTGTTATTAAATTTATTTATTCTTTTTTCTTCCACTCTTCCAAACTTCCAGTCCGATAAGTTTTGTTTTTTTATTCTTAATTTAATAAAATAAAAAGTTGTAATAATGTTAAATTTTGAGGTAAATTATGAACATAGTTAAAGAAGGATATCCTTTTATTTTCGGCTTTTTAATAGCGGGTTTAATTTTTAATTTGTTTTTTGCACCCGTATCGGTAATTTTTTATATTTTGGCTATATTTTGTTTTTTCTTTTTTAGAGATCCGGATTTAACAATTAACGAAGATAAAAATTTT
>ONEP01000018.1 GCA_900316875.1 Candidatus Ruminimicrobium bovinum | reverse complement strand
TTTTTTATACCAACAGATATAAAACAGCTATAAATATTTGAATATAAATCTGAGTGATAATTTTTTCTTGAACAATGATGAGGGACTTGTATTGTTTTTATTGTATTCCATAAATTTAAATTAGTATAAAAATTTTTTAAATCGTCAAAATATTCTATTGATTTAAAATCTCCCATATATAAACAATTTGGATTGTTAATATAACAATTTTTTCTATAACAAAAATTTTTTAAACAACAACATTTTTTATTAATTAGTGATACATTAATAGGAGTATTTTGTATTCCTGAAAAAAGTGGCATAGAGTAGGAATGTTGATCTTCTCCAAGTAAATTTATATATATTTCCTTACATTTTTTTATTCCTATATTTTCAACTATAATTTTTAATAAATTAAATTTCTTTAAATTTAAATTTATAAAAATATCTCTTAAATTTTCTTTGTTTATTCCTATTTTTTGTAAATTATTTTTAAAATTTTTATCTTTATCATAAAGTTCTTGAAGTTTTTCTATAAATTTATTTATAAAAATACTGCTCATATTCTGAATATTCAAATTATATGGAATATATAGGAATTTATTTAAATTATTATGAATACTATTTTCAATATTAATAATAAATTTTTTATTTTTGTTTGAGTAATTAACCGCAACAATAAAATTTTTATTATTACTAATTGAATTATTTTTTTCAATAATAGGCACATATTTTATTTGAGTTTTAAAGTTTTTATCTTTGTATGAATAAATTTCAGTATTTGTTATCAGTAATGATAATAAATTATTACCTACATTATCAGTTTTTCCAGTGGAAATATAATTGTATAAATATGCTTCAATAATGCTTTCATCAATTAATTGAGGAAGAAATAAATATTTTACTTCAGCATTTTTCATTAAATAATCAATTCCGTTAATATGATCTTCGTGTAAATGGGAAATAAAAATTGCATCTATTTCCGGTTGTTCTTTTTTCTGTTCAGTTTTCAAATTATCTAAATAACAATCAACTCTACTCTCTATAATATTTTTTTTAGTTTTTTTAATTTTATAACTTGTTAAAGTTCCGCAATCGTAAACCATATTAAAACTTTCAGTGTTATCATTATAAAGAGTTTCAGTATAAAAAGCACCTTGCCCAACAGGATGAATTATTCTTGTTAATTTCATAATAAATCTCCTTTTTGTTTTTATAGACTGCACATGATAAAGCATTCATAGTTGTAAATTTTTTTGTTTTTGGATTTTTAGAAAGGATTGATTTTGTTGAATTTTAGGCAAAATAAAAACGGCTGATTGCTTTGTGAATATAGAGAGACACAAAAACAACAGCCGTAGTTCCTTGCCCAAAAGGGCAAAGAACACTTGGTAAATATCATTAAGGGGATCAGCCAAAATAATATTTGCCTATGACGACTGTTTTTGGTCTCTATATTCTTTTGCCTAAACAAAAGCTATCCTTTCGGATACCAAAAACATTCAATATTAAGTTGTAATAACTACAGCTGATAAGCTAAGTGCTTAAAGCTGATAGTTGAACGACATACTACAAATTACTTTTTAATAAAATTTTCTCCTTTAATACAAATTCAACTTTGATTATATCAAAAACAATTTAACTTTAAAAAATTTTTATTGACAAACATAATGTTTTATATTATACTATTGTTGCTCTTAGAGAAGACATCATTTGTCTGATGTAAAGTCTCTAAGGGCTTTTTATTTTCATCTAAATCCCAAAATAATTTTCCTTGTTTGTCTTCTCCTACCGTTATGTAAACTTTGTATTCATTAAATTTTTTTGTTTCAATATTTTGAATCAACACCTTATTTGTAAAATAATGAAACTGTGTCATTTTATCTCTTCTTTCCTTATATTTAGGTGAAGAATTCTTATATATTGATGTTTTCAACACATTTAATAATACAGGCACTATTAGTAATTTTCTTTTATCTGCACTGAATGTTTTATACTTATCACGAGTTCTTCTATTTATTCTTATATTTTTAAATTTGCCAATGTCAAAAGTTTTTCCTTGAATATTTTTAGCAAAGTAACTTACAGCTTTTTCTCTTATTTCTTCTATATCTTTGCATGTTCCAAAATGTTGTTTTATTTCTTTTTCAGTTATTATTATTTTGTGTCGTTATATATTGCAAGTTCTTCATTAAGTTCTTGCCGATTTAAATTAAAAATTTCATAGAACTCTTCCGCACTGTTGATTATTCCTAAAAAGATTATATGTTCTTTGTTCATGATACTTTAAAAAATTATTTTTTACTTATAGTTAATAGCTTAGAGCTGACAATGGTGACAAACTATCATCTTTTTTATTTTATCAAAATTGAATTTGTTTGCATATATATTGTCGTAAAAAAAGAACGAACAGTTTAAGACGAACTGAAGTATTTTAAAGTTGCGGTGTACTTTTCGCGAAAGCGGTACATAAGATTTTAAAATACAAAAGTGTAGTCCAAACTATTCGTTCGTTATAGAAAATTTTATTTTTTAAATTTATTATTTAAATTTTTTCTTTAACTCATCAAGTTGCATTTTAAGTTCTTTCGGCAATCTGTCACCGAATTTGGCATAAAATTCTTCTATCAAAGGAATTTCTTTTTGCCATTCTTCTTTGGAAACTTTAAATAATTTTTCCAAAGTTTCTTTTGATATATCAAGTCCCGACAAATCCAAATCATCTACCTTCGGGAATAAGCCGATCTCTTTTTCTTGTGCATCAACTTTCCCTTCAATTCTGTCTATCATCCATTTTAATACACGAGAATTATCTCTAAATCCCGGCCACATATAGTTTCCGTCTTCATCTTTTCTGAACCAATTAACCATAAATATTTTAGGCAAAACTTTTGCTTTTTTCGTAAAGCTTAACCTATGACCGAAATAGTCTCCCATATTATAACCGCAGAACGGTAACATAGACATAGGATCCCTTCTAACCGTTCCAAGCTTTCCTCCAGCTGCAGCAGTCATCTCAGAACCTATAATTGATGCATCAAATACACCGTTTTCCCAACTTGTACTTTCGTATACCAAAGGAATTGTGGATTTTCTTCTGCCGCCGAAAATAATACCTGAAATAGGAACACCTTGCGGATCATCAAATTCCTTTGCAAGTGTAGGGCAATTATATGTTGAAACCGTAAACCTTGAATTTTTATGTGCTGCAACTTCGCACGAATTTTTGTCGTATTTTTTGCCGTGCCAATCAATTATGTTTTCAGGCATTTCCGAATACCCTTCCCACCACGGATTTTTTGTATCCGCATCAACGGCAGTATTCGTATATAATGTCGGGAAGAATTTGTTATTCTTTAATGTTTCTACCATTATAGGGTTTGTATTTTTACCTGTTCCGGGTGCTACACCGAAAAAGCCCATTTCCGGATTCATTGCATAAAGTCTTCCGTCGGGACCGACATTTATCCAAGCAATATCATCACCCAATGTCCAAACTTTATAACCTTTTAAAACAGGGTTTAATAATGCAAGATTTGTTTTTCCGCATGCTGACGGGAAAGAACCCAAAAAGTAAGTTTTTTTACCGTCGGGAGCTTCAACACCGATTATTATCATGTGTTCCGCAAGCCACCCCTCTTTATAACCCAAATAAGAACCGATTCTTAAAGAACAACATTTTTTACCGAGCAAAGCATTTCCGCCGTAGCCCGAACCGAAACTCATAACGAGGTTTTCCTGAGGGAAATGCATAATATATCTTCTTTCGGGGTTAACATCACCTATTGAGTGCATACCTTTAAAGAAATTTGTCGAATTTCCTATTTTATCTATTGCTACTTTACCTGTTCTTGTCATAATTCTCATACTAATTGCAACATAAACGGAATCCGTAACTTCAACACAACATTTTGAATAAGGAGATTTCGGACTACCCATAAGAAAAGGAATTACATACATAGTTCTTCCTTTCATACAACCTTTAAAGAGAGCATTTAATTTTGCTTTAGCTTCAGTCGGGTCCATCCAGTTATTGTTCGGACCTGCATCTTCTTTGTTCGGTAAACAAATAAAAGTTAATTGCTCAGTTCTTGCAACATCGTTAGGGTTTGATCTGTGCCAATATGCACCGTAAAATTCTTTTTGATTTAATTTTTCCAAAACGGGATGACCGTCAATTTGTTCCTTTTCACCGATTTCGGCTAATTTTTTACCTTCTTCTTCGGACCCGTCCATCCAATATACTTTGTCAGGTTGCATTAATGCAATCTGCTGGTCAACCCAATTTTGTAAAGGTGTTTTCATTTTCTCTATTTTCTCCTGAATATATTTTAAAATTTTTATTTATTTACGTCTTATGCCCAAACTTGTTTTTCTTCGGTAACGGTTTCTTTTTTCGTCGGATAAACATCTTCGGTCAATTCATTCGGACTAAACCAAAGCTGAATTTCTCTTTTTGCATCGTTTATATCCGACGAACAATGAACAACATTTTCCATCGTTCCGTCTTTAGATATTCTTCCGTAAGAACCTCTTATTGTCGTAGGTTCGGCATTTTCGGGGTTTGTTGCACCTACAATTTCTCTTAATTTTGATATTGCATTTTCCCCTTTATAAACAAAAGCAAATACTCTGTCATAAGGTGCTCCGCCGAAAGTTTTGCCTTGTATATAATCTATAACACCTTCAAAGAAAGGTTTCCCTTTAAGATGTTGATAATGTTGGCTTGCAAGTTCTCTTGAAACTTTAACAACTTTCGAACCTATTATATGAAAACCGCTTTGTGAAAGTTTTGTTAAAACATTTCCCGTTAAAGATTTTTTAACTCCGTCCGGTTTTATTAAAATTAAAGCATATTCTACAGCCATTTCGGTTAAACTCCTCTATTATAATAAATTGGCGGAGAGAAAGGGATTCGAACCCTTGTTACCGTTTCCGATAAACAGTCTTTCCAGGACTGCGCCTTAAACCAACTCGGCCATCTCTCCACGACATCTCTGCATTATACTAATTTTTACTGCAATAGTCTACTATAACTATTCTTTTTTAACCCATCCGCCACCGAGTGCTTTACAAAAATCTATAATTGAATTTATTTGATCTAATTGAGAATCCACCACTGATATTTGTGTTTGCAACAATGATCTTTCAACATCCAAAACATCAAGCAACGATGCTATACCGGCCTGTTCTCTTTTAATTGATATTTTATAACTTATTTCTAAAGCTTCTTCCTCTTTTAAACTTGTTTCAAGTATTTGTTTATTGAATCTGTTTGCCGTTATTGCATCCAAAATTTCTTTAAATGCCGTCTGTACGGTTTGCTTGTATGCTGCAAGTTCCTGATCATATTCTGCCTTTGCCGCCTTATAATTTCCTTTAACTTTTCCGCCCGTAAACAACGGAAAAGCCAAATCCGCCGAATAAGACCATGTATCGTTTTCGGATTTCAACAAATCTTCCAACTCGTAACTTGCATATCCCGCCATACCGGTTAATGTTATTGAAGGATACAGAATCGTTTTTGTACTTTTTACCTTATAATTTAATGCTTCCAACTGTTTCTGTGCCTGATAAATATCTGGTCTTTTTGAAATGACATCGGATGTTATGCCTTCGGGAATTTCCGGAATAAAAACTATGCTTTTCAAATCTTTTTTATCTTTATATTCCGCAGAAAAAATGTCTTTCGGAGTTTTACCCAATAAAACACTCAAGGAAGTTTTTACCGTTTCCAAAACATATTCCAAAGAATATACCTGCACCCTTACCGATTCCATTTCGGCTTCAACCCTTCTGAAATCAAGCTCGTTTACAACTCCGTTTTTAAATCTGCTTTGATAGACATTAAAACTTTCTTCTCTGGATTTCAATGTTTCTTGTGCTATTTCTGCTTGTGCTTGTAATGCCAACAACTTGAAATATGTTTTTGCAACCTCGGATGTTAAAGAAAGGACAACCGCATCCTTTCCCGCTTTTGTTGCCAAATATTGTGTTTTTGCACTTTTGCCGTCCTTATAATATCTTCCCCATAAGTCAAATTCATAACTCGCCGAAAGCCCCACCATATATCTGTCTGAAAGTATTCCGTATTTTTTAAGAGTATCAAAAGTTTTTGAATTTTGATATTGACCTACCAAACTGATTGACGGCCACTGGTTACCTCTGCTTAATGTTAAGTTTGCTTTTGCCTGTTCAATTCTTGCCATAGCCATTTGCAAGTCGCTGTTGTTCTCCAATGCTTCCTTTTCAAGTGCATTTAAAGTTTCGTCATTGAATATTTCCCACCATTTATCGGAAATTTCAACGGCTTTTGTTTGAACTTTCTCTGTTTTTACTTCACTGTCCGCGGCTTCTTCCTTAATTGCGGTTTTATAAGAATCCACAGGTTTATCCGTTGACGGACTTATACTTTCTTTAGGCATATCTATAACAGGAGTTTTATAACTTGCACAAGAACAAAATACCATACCAACACAAACCAAACATATTAAAAACTTTTTCATGCTTTTTATCTCCATATCAAAATCAATTTTTTTTGGATTTTTTTTCACTTATCTTAGAGATAAGAACAAAAAATAACGGAATAAATAACGGTGCAAGCAATGTGGCAAAAAACATACCTACAACAACGGCATTGCCAACCGAATGCCTGCTTGCAGCACCGGCACCCGAACTTATTGCCAAAGGAATACAACCTAAAATAAATGCAAGAGAAGTCATAACAACCGGTCTAAACCTCAACCTTACGGCTTCAATCGCCGAATCCATTAACGACTTTCCCTGTTCTCTCAACAAAACAGCAAACTCAACTATCAATATTGCATTTTTTGCCGAAAGACCTATCAAAGTAATAAGAGCAACCTGAAAATAAATATCGTTTTGAAGTCCTCTAAAATATGCCCCCACAAATGCACCAAACAGTGCAAACGGAACCGCACATATAACTGCAAACGGCAAACTCCACTTTTCATATTGAGCAGCCAAAATCAAAAATACAACTATTAAGCCCAACAATAAAACCGTTGCCGATGAGGAAGCCGTTATTTTTTGCTGATATGCCGTTCCTGTCCATGCCAAAGAATAATCTGTTCCCAATACGTTTTTTGCCGTTTCCTCTATGGCGGCAATCGCCTGCCCCGTACTGTAACCCGGTGCAGGGTTTGAAAACAAGTGTGCCGACGGGAACACATTAAACCTTTCAAGAATATCAACGCCGGTATTCTGTGATAATTTAACCAAAGATTGCAAAGATACCATTTCTCCCTTATCCGATTTTACATAAATTTTTGAAATATCGGATGCTTGAGCTCTAAATTCCCCGCGTGCCTGCATAATAACCTTAAAACATCTTCCCAACTTATTAAAATCATTTACATAAGCAGTTCCGAAAGTTCCCTGAATTGTAGCATATAAATTGTCTAAGGACACACCCATGGCTTTTGCCTTAACTTCATCGACATCAAGTTTCAATTGCGGTGTTGAAGCATCAAATGATGTATATGAATTAACCACCTCTTTTCTTTGACTTAATGCCTCTAACAATTCATACGTTTTTGCTTCCAAATCCTTTAATGTATTATCTCCCCTCGACTGAACATAAGCTTCAATACCGCCGGTTGTCGACATACCCATAATTGCAGGCGGGTTAAACATCATTGCAATACCTTCGGAAATATTTGAAGTTAATTCAATTGAAAGCTGAGTTATTATAGCTTGTGCCGAACTTTCTTTTGATTTTCTTTCTTCCCAGTCCTTTAACATTACAAAAAATGCACCGGCACTGTTTTTAGATGTAGAGCTTAACATATCAAAACCCGCAAGAGATAATTCCTGAACAATGTTTTCGTTTTTTAAAAGTATCTCTTCAGCTTTCTTTGCGGCATATATGGTTTTATTCAATGCCGTTGACGGATCAAGCATCAACACACCCATAACAACACCTTGATCCTCATCGGGAACCAAACTTGAAGGAACTTTATTAAATAAAAATACCGTTACGAGCAGAACGGAAACAATTACAACAAAAGCAATCAGTTTCTTTTCCAAAAAGAATTTTACTCTTTCAACATAAAAATTTGTTATTGCTAAAAATGTTTTGTCAAACCAATTGAAAAACTTATCCAATATTGAAGAAGATTTCTTTTCATCCAATAACATAACACAAAGAGCGGGTGTCAATGTCAAAGCGACTATACCAGACAAAATGACCGAAACGGCAATTGTTATTGCAAACTGTTTATACATTATCCCGGTAAAACCGCCGGTAAAAGCAACCGGAACAAACACTGCACACAAAACCAAAACTATTGCAATTACCGGGCCTGTAACCTGTTCCATAGCTTTTATCGTAGCTTCCCGGACGGAAAGTTTTTCCTCTTCCATAATTCTTTCAACATTTTCTATAACAACGATTGCATCATCAACAACTATACCTATTGCCAAAACGACACCGAACAATGTCAAAGTGTTTATGGAAAAGCCGAGTGCCAACATTCCGGCGAAAGCACCTATAATGGAAACAGGAACCGCCAAACAGGGAATAATTGTCGTTTTCCATTTTTTTAAGAATAAAAACACAACCAATACAACAAGAACTATTGCTTCAAACAACGTATGAACAACTTCGTGAATTGATGCTTTTATAACCTTTGTTGTATCATAAGGAATAGTATAGTCCATACCGTCCGGAAAATTTGCTTTCGCCTCTTCCATTTTTGCATCAACGGCTTCGGCAACTTTAACGGCATTTGCTCCCGGAGACAAATAAATACCTATAGGAACAGACGGAGACATGTTATTGTTAGACTGTATTTCGTAAGTTTGTGACCCCAACTCAACATCAGCTACATCCGATAATTTCAATGAACTTCCGTCGTTGTTTGACCTTAAAATAATATTTGCAAATTCTTCCGGAGTTTTTAATCTTCCCGGAGCTATTATTACATAAGACCTTTCCGTTGCACCGGCCGTCGGGAATTGACCAACCTTTCCTGCTGCCCTTTGTGCATTTTGTTCCTGAACCGCCTGCATAATATCATAAACCGTAATATTGAATTTGGACATTCTGTCAGGTTTTAACCATATTCTCATGGAATAATCGTTTGCGGTAAGAATCTTTGCATCTCCGATACCAGGAATTCTTTTCAGTTCATCAACAATATTTACAAGAGCATAATTTCCCATGTAAGTTGTATTCAACGAATTATTCGGAGAAATTATTGATATAAGTTTTAAAATGGAGGAAGACTGTTTTTCTACGGTAAGACCGTATCTTCTTACATCTTCGGGTAAACTTGCCTGGGCAACCTGAACCTTGTTATTGACATCTATAAGTGCTTTGTCAGGATCACTGCCGATGGCAAAAAATATATTCAATGACATATCGCCGTTACTTGTAGATACGGAGTTCATATACAACATATTTTCAACACCGTTTATTTTTTGTTCCAACGGTGCAGCAACGGTTTCGGCAACGACTTCGGCACTTGCCCCCGGATAACTTGCAGTAACACAAACCGAAGGAGGCGTAAGGTTAGGATATTGTTCTATCGGAAGATTTAAGATAGATATCCCTCCCACAAGAATTATCATAATGGAAATTACCATTGCAAAAACCGGTCTGTCTATAAAAAATTTGGAAAACATATTTTTTACCCCGATATATTATTTAGAGCCAACGGTATTCGTACTGCTTACCGTTGCACTGGCTGTATTAGTACTTGCATTGACCGTCCCCGTGCTAAGTGCCAAAGACGGATTTTGTTTCTTATAATAGGACAAGTAAGGTTCCGGCAGAACAAACTCTTTTTCTTCATAATTAATAGGCATTCCGGGCCTTACCTTGATGTTTCCGGCGGATACTACAAGTTCACCGCCCTCAAGACCTTCAAGAATAATTGCCATTGAATCTTTTATCACAGCATCTACAGGTTTTGCTTCAACCACATTGTTACTGCTTGTGTTAATAACATACACAACATTCTCGCCGGTAGGCAAACTGTTTACCGCACTTTGAGGAATTAACACGGCATTGTTAAATACAATACCTCTTAAAGAAACTTTAACAAATTGTCCCGGTGACAATATCATTTCATATTTCGGATTTGGAACTTCCAATTTTACGGCAAACGATGCGGTATTCATATCTTCAACACTGTCGAAGAAAATAATTTTTCCTTTATCCTTATAAATACTGTTATCCGGTAAAATTATATCCGCAAAAACTTCTTCCAATTTAATTTTTTGTGCTTTAAGTTGTTTTCCCAAGTTTGTAAGTTGGATACTCGGGATTGAAAAATTTACATGTAAAGGATTTATTTGAACCATTGTAGTTAATAAGGAATCGTTACCCATAACGGATATCAAGCTTCCTACGGAATGATTTTCTTTCCTTGCTATGCCCGAAATAGGAGCCTTAACTTTTGTATAATTAAAATTTATTTGAGCTTCGTCAACAACGGCTTTAGCCGCTTTATAATTGGCCTGAGCCTGTTCGTAAGCGGATAAAGAATCATCATAATCTTTTTGGCTTACGGCATTATCTTTTATGAGTTCCGCCATTCTGTCAAAATCTCTTTTTGTTCTTTGAACTTCAGTATTAACCTGTGCTAAAGATGCTTCGGCTTTTTCCAATGCGGCTTTATACTCTTCGGGGGCTATCGTAAACAGTACTTTGCCCTTTTGTACATATTCACCCTCGTTATACAACCTTTCCTTTAAAATTCCTCCGACCTGTGCCCTTATTTCAACATCCAAAGAGCCTGCAACCTGTGCAGGATATTCAATGTTCCACGGGATATCCATTTTTATACTCTTTGTTGCACTTACAAGCATTTGCGGCATATTCGTAGCTTGAGAAGCAGCGGAATCATCTTTACCTTTAGAACATGCTGCTGCTATAAAAACCGTCATAATAAGAATTGATAAAACCTTTAAACTTTTCATTTTACAACAACCCTCCAAATAATATTAAACATATATTGTTTAGTATAGCATTATTTTTTTAAAATTAAAAGTAGTTTGATAAGGTCAAAATAGATATTGCCGTTTTTTTATAAAATAAAAGAACGGAGAAAAGGAGATGAAAAAAGGAAAAACAAACAAAA
>ONEP01000154.1 GCA_900316875.1 Candidatus Ruminimicrobium bovinum | reverse complement strand
TTTGCATATTTTCCGTTTCGTTTAAAAATGCAATAAAAGTTCGCATTGTTTCCGTATTAATAATTTTACGAAATACACTTAATACCAAAAGCTCATTTGCTAATTTTTTTTGTTGTTGTTTATTCATTTTATTATCCGATATTTTTATTGTAAATTAAAAAAAATATTTCGGCAATGCCGAAAAAGCATTTTTTATATGTTCAATTTTATTGTCACAAATTGAAACGACGTCAAAACGAAAATCCGTTTTTAATTTATTCTGTTTTATATAAAGTAAAGCGGCTTTTATTATTTTTTGTTGTTTTTGTATTGTTACAAATTCATAAGGATTACCGTAATTACTGTTTTTTCTGAATTTAACCTCAACAAAAACTACCGTTTTTTTATCGGATGCTATAATATCTATTTCACCTGCTTTTACTCTATAATTTTTTTCAATAATTTTATATCCGAGTTTTTTTAAGAACTCGGCAGCAACAGCTTCATAATTATTTCCTACATCCGTAGTTATTCCCATACAAATTATTTTTGAGACCGGACAAAAATATCGGTTGCCGCCATTATTGTTTTATAATATTTTTCCAGTTTTTTATGTTCTTCGGTTACATCAACAGGAATTAATTTTTTTGTTTCCTTATCAAAATTAAAAGCCCGTATTGACTTATCGGTAAAATTATATTTTATTGCATATTTATCATTTACAACAAGCCCTTCGATATTTGTTATTATATTATCATCCGTCGAGAATAAATCATTACCGAAAGCCGTATATTGTGCGGAAGATAACGTTAAATTATATAATGTGGGCATAATATCCAAATGAGACCCGACTTTTGATGTATCAACTTGTTTTCTTAAATTTTTAGGGATATATAAATAAAAAGGAACCGCATATCTCAAAAACATATCTCGGCTTGAATAATTTGCCAATTCCCTTAAATTGTGGTCGCCCGTAACGGCTATTACGGTATTATCCGCAAATTCCGAATTTTTAATATCGGATATAAATTTTGCAAGTTCTCTGTTTGCAAACTGATAAACTTCAAAAATTGCTTTATCAGCCAAATCTTTTGAAGACATCATTTCTTTTATTTGTTGCGGAATTTCAAGCGGAATAGGTGTATATTTTGAAGGTATTTTATAAGGCGGATGTGTTTGTGTTGACATTCCCATAATAAATTGAGGTTTGCCATCATTATTTTTAAAAAGTTGTTCTTTTATCAATTCAAAAAATTTATCATCATTAATTCCCCACGAGTGTCTGTCTTCTTCGGATACGGCAACATTTCCTTCGCCTATGGTTTGGTCAAAACCGCAAACTTTATAAAAATTTTCCAAATCTCGCCATGTCAAACTGCCGCCATAAATAAAAGATGTTTTATAACCTGCTTTTTTATACGGCAAAACGGAAGAACTTGAAAAACATTTCAAAGCATTTTGTGTTTGGGTTATTTGATTTACAAGCGGCCTTTGAGGAATATTTAAAGATATTGTTTCAAGTGCATGAATTGTTATAAAACCTGCCGCCAAAAAATTTTCAAAAAGTATATCCCGGTCGAAATGTGTTTTTAATTCTCCCAAAACATTAAAATTTTTACTGTTTTTAAAAACAGGAAGTTCGCCGAAACCTTCCATAACAATAAGAATTACATTTAAAGGTTTTTGTTCCAAATTTATATTTTTTGTCGTAATATGATTAAATGCCGTTTCAAAATTTGTTGCATTTTTATATTGATTAAAATTTTTTAAATTTTGAAAAACAGTTTCTTCGTTTTTCAAATCAAAAAATTCCATTAAATTATTATTGTTTTTTGAACTTTGTATTTTATAATAAACGGCATCGGCCAAAGGATGAACGGGATTAACGGATAATTTATTTATAAAATAATTCGGAGAAATTTGAGAATAAAAAAGTCCCAGCGGAAACATTGACAAAGAACCGCGTGCCAAACCGAAATTTAAAACTATTATAAAAAGTATAACAAAAATTTTGGAATAAGTTTTCCAACAAAAACAATTAATTATTTTGTTATGAAAATATAATTGCTTATATGTTCTGTTTGCCGCAAAATAAATTGCATAAACTACAGCAAAAAATAATATAAATAAAAAATAAACTCTGTAATCGGCCAAAACGGTTTTAATAAGTGCGACGGTATCATCTTCAATTAACCCGAAAATCATCATGTTGTAATGGTCTTTAAAATATGAAAAAAAACCTATATCAACAAATATGGCTAAAAATAACAATGAAAAAATTATCGTGTAATAATATTTTATAAATTTTATTACCGCTTTAAAAAAAGAAAATTTTTGAATAAATAAACATATAACAAGTAATAACGTTACAACGGTATTTATGTAAGCGACAATTGAAAGGTCGAAACGAAAACCTAACCAAAATGCTTTTATAATATAAAAAAACATTCCGGAAAGATCTTTAAAATTTGCAAAATATAAAAAGAAAAAAAACCTATAAACCGTAAGCATAAATAAAACAGCCGTGTTTATAGGTATTAATATTAAGAAACTGTTCAATATAACATCAAAATTAAATTTTTCTTTCACCGATACTTACCTGATAACTACAATTTTGCCGTTTTGTTTTCTGTCGCCGTCTATATAGATAATCCAAATATATACACCGCTTTCAACATATTGATATGAATTATCTCTGCCGTCCCAATGAATTGTTTTTTCAGGGTTATCTGCCGGATTTGCTTGCGGTAAAGGAACATATTCCGGAAGTTTCCATTTTCTGCTTTTTACAAGATTGCCGGTAACATCATATATAAGAAGTTCACCCGATTTATGTGTCGGAACTTCTTCAAATTGAAATTTTATCCAACCGTCTGAATCCAAACTGCCGTATTTTTTCGTATCACCATAGTCAGCTAACGAAACATCGGCTTCAGGTATCCAAGGATTGGGAAAAACTTTTATTTTACTTTCCGCTTTAACAAATACGCAAGCGACCGTAAGTATTAAACCGACTATTATTAATTTTTTCATAATTATTGAACTCTTGCCAATGCTCTCTGTGCTTCCTTCATATTAGGTTTATAATATAGTGCACGTTTAAAGCAATCACGTGCTTTTGATATTTCGTTTTTACTGTATGCCGACATACCCTCTTCATAATATTTTTTTGCAACTTGTTCGGCAACTCTGTCAAGTTCAAATTTTGCCGAAGTATTTTCCGGATTATACTCCAACGATTTTTTATAAGATTGTGCAGCCAATTCAAATTTATTTGTTTTGTATGCGGAAAGCCCCTGTTTATAATATTTATCGGACAACTTTGTACTTAACCTTAAAATATATGCGGTTGATTTTTTATAATAGTCGTTAAATTCATATTTTTCGGCCAATATTTTGGCTTTCTTGAAATGTTCAACGGCAAGTTCAAGCCGACCTTTTTGATAATTATTCATACCGTCATCAAATTCTTGATTTAACCTGTCTCTTACCTTATCCTGTTCTTTTGATAACTTATATAATCTGTCATCTTCAGCCAGTGTTTGAATATTCTGTTGAGCTTTTTCTATATAATTTTGTGCATCAAGTCTGTGAGGAGCCGCAACCAAAACAGCTTCAAAATATCTGATGGCTTCCTCGTAATCACCCTTGTTGTAATGTTTCATACCGGTATTAAAAATTTCACTTACTTTATCGGATGCTATCTTTGCAAGTTGATTATCTATAAGAACCATTTTTTCTTTTGCCAAACTGTTTTCCGAATCAATCTCAAGCAAGTATTTTAAAGAATCCCTTGCTCTTATAATATTGCCCTTCTTGTAGAATTTCTCATACCTGTCCCATAAATATTGTATTCTTTCACTGTTTTTCTCTCTGTCTTGCAGTACTTTTATATCATCTGTTGAATGTTCTATTGCTTCAAGATAATTTTTTGCAACATTGTTTTCCGGATCAAGAGCCAAAACTTTTTTGTAATATTTTTCCGCTTTTACCATATTGTTTTTATTAAATGCTTTTGTTGCCGTATCCATGTATTTATTAACTTTTTTGAAATTATATTCATCGATTTCAGCCAATTCGTCAACAATTTTTCTCAGATATTTTTGTGAAGGTTGATGGTCAGGATATACCGCCAAAATATTATCAAATTCTTCTCTGGCTTTTGTAAAATCTTTAGCATAAAAACTTGCTTCGGCGTCTCTGAAATGTTGGTCCAAATAATATTCATAAGCTACTTTTTGTTCGCTGAAATTACCGAAGGCAAAATTTAAGCTGAAACTGTGTGTTGCATTCAAATCGGATGCCGGAATAAATGCATAATCAACGGATATTCCTTTAAACTGAAGCCCGATACCCATTCTTGTATTATTTAAAAGGGAATCGCCGCCGATTTTAAGACCGAATCTTAAAGCCAAAAAATAAACGGGATTTACGGATAAACCTATTGATGTATAATTTGAATAATTTTTAGGATTTGTAAAATCAAGAGCAACTTTTAAATTGTAGAAATCAAGATTATTATAAGCCAAACCTAACGTCAACATTTGAGGAAGTTCAAAATTTTTCTCAACAAATTTTTGTGATACTCCCAAATTTTTTAAAGCAAAACCGAAACTGAAATCTTTTGCCGTAGGAATTGAAATAATACCGCCTAAGTCAACCGCAATCGTTTCGGCTATATAATCAGCCAAAGAACTTCTCATAATTTTTAAATTTGCACCGAAACCGCCGTAATCAATAAAAACAGGTAAATATTTTTTTATCGGCAAAGAATAAGTAAATGCCGCCGAAAGGTCATAAGAGGTAGCACCTGAATAAGGATTTCCCGCATTATCATAATATGCATCGGTTTTATAATCAACATACATCAATGTTGCGCCGAATACACCTACATCGCTTAAAAAGCCGATACCGCCGTAATTATACTGAATGTCTCCTGTCATATTTGAAGTTGCAAGAGACACAACCGTTCTGTAAATCCCTATTGTTGAAGCCGGGTTTAAAACATTACCCGTTATAAAAGGGGATGTTAATGCAACACCCGCATCTGCCATTGCCGATGATGCCGGGTTAGGATTAAAAGCAAAAATTTTACCTGCAGCATAAGAAAATGAAGGTGTAATTAATAAACTTACCGCTATCAAAAATACAAGAAATTTTTTTAACACTATTACTCACCTTTAAATTACAATTTATAATATTATACAAAACTTTTATCGCTTTTTGTTCACTTTTTTTACAAGTTTAAAACCTTTCCCGAAAACCGTTACTATTTTTTTACCCCATTTACCCAATATTTGCCTTAAGTTTTTTATATGAGTATCAACGGTTCTTGTCGTAACGTCCGAGTTATAATCAAAAATTTTTTCCAAAATAACTTCTCTTGTTACAAGTGTATCTTGTTGCGAAAGAAACATTTGTAATAAATCAAATTCTTTCGGTCTTAAAACAATTTCTTTCCCGTTAAGCAAAACGGTTCTTGCCTGTAAATCCATTATAAGTCCGTCACATTTTAAAACTTGTTTTTCTTCCGTTCTGTTTGTTCTTCTTAAAATAGCTCTTATTCTTGCA
>ONEP01000153.1 GCA_900316875.1 Candidatus Ruminimicrobium bovinum | reverse complement strand
TTGTTGGTTGTCATACCGCACTTGATGCGGTATCTCGTAGTTGTTGAACCATTAAACTGTTCAACCATTAACTAAAATGAGGCATAGAGGCATAGAAAAAAAGAGATAAAAATGGAAAATAAAAAAGAGTCGTTATCAATGCATCCATACATCCATACATCCATGCATCAAAAGGTTTTGCTCATCAATTCCGTCTGTGGTATCGGTAGCACCGGAAGAATCTGTACCGATTTAGCACAACAATTTGAAAAACAGGGCAACGAAGTTAAAATTGTCTATGGCAGGAACTCCTATGTTCCGAAACAATTTCAAAAATATGCTGTTAGAATCGGTAACAATTTAGATGTTAAACTACATGCACTGCAAACAAGGTTGTTTGATAATCACGGTTTTGGCTCATATAATGCAACAAAAAAGTTTTTAAAATGGGTAGAAGAATATAATCCTAATTTAATTTGGTTACACAATATACACGGCTATTATATTAATATAGAACTTTTATTTACTTGGTTAAAACAACATCAAAATATACAAATAAAATGGACTTTGCACGATTGTTGGGCATTTACAGGGCATTGTTCTTACTTTACATTTGCTAAATGTAATAAGTGGCAAACAGAATGCCAAAACTGCCCGCAGAAAAAAATGTATCCTGCAAGTTTGTTTAAAGATAACTCTAAACAAAACTTTGAAAAGAAAAAAGAACTTTTTACCGGTTTAAAAAATATTACTTTAATTACTCCGTCAAAGTGGCTTGCTAATTTAGTTAAACAAAGTTTTTTAAACCAATATTCGGTAGAAGTAATTTATAACACAATAGACAAAACAATTTTTAAACCAACACCGAGTGATTTTAGAAAAAAGTATTGCTTAGAAAATAAAAAAATAATTTTAGGTGTAGCAAGTGTTTGGGAAACAAGAAAAGGTCTTAACGATTTTATAGAACTATCAAAGATGTTAGATGATAATTACAAAATAGTTTTGGTAGGTTTAACCCAAAAACAAATTAAATCTTTACCCAAAAATATTTTAGCCATACAAAAAACAACCAGTCCGCAAGAATTAGCACAAATATATTCCGCAAGTGATGTATTTTTTAATCCTGCTTATGAAGACAATTACCCAACAGTTAATTTAGAAGCTCAATCTTGTGGAACACCTGTTATTACTTACGATGTTGGCGGTTGTAAAGAAACTTTAGTAGATGAAAAATCTTGTTGTATAGAAATTGGAAATTATAAAAAAGTTTTGGAAATATTGAGAAAATATAATTATGTTACAAACAAATAAAATATTAACTTTTTTTTCATTATGGTTATTAATTTTATTATTAGTTATAGTCTTTATTGCAGCTATACCATTCGGTAATTTCCAAAGAAGTGATTTTGGTGTTTATTTAACTTTTTTTGTTAATGGTTTTTTATGGACACTTCTACTTATAAAAGAAGTTAAAAAATATTCTTTTTCTTTAATGATGATACATTGGAGTTTTTGTCTATTATTTTTCTTTTTTGCTGCAATTATTCAATATTCAAATAATGTTTTTCCATGGGTAAATTATCTTTCTGATGATATTTTAACTAAAACAAATTTATATCTAACCTGTTGGACATTTTTTGTAATTATAGGAAATTTGTTTGTGAATGAAAAAGGATATATGATACATAATTTATCTTATATTAAAAAAAGCAACAAAATTTTTATATTAACAATATCTTTAACATTGTTTAGTATTTTTATTATGTTCTATAGAATAAATGAAATAGGTTTTATAAATTTGTTTTCAAGAGCAACATCAGGAATAAGTTATTCTGAAAATTCTTCAATAACTTTATTATTAGGGAAAATATTACAGTCTATTTCTTATTTTGCTGTTATTTTTTCTTTTATTAATAAAAAATTAAATAAAAAAGGAAGTATTTTTGTTTTTATTTCTTCTTTATCGTTGTTAATTTCTTTCTTTCCAACAAGTTTAGCTAGAAATACAACAGGTGTTATTTATTTAGGCTTATTATTAACATTATCTAAAACTTTAAAGACAAATAAACTTTTTATAATATTATTTTTAGGAGCATTTCTTATATTATTTCCTTTTTTAAATGCTTTTCGTAATATTTCTTTTTACAATGTTTCAATAACTCAATCAATTTTAAATGTATTTAATAATTTATCTATAGTATGGTTAGCTGGTGATTATGATGCATATACAATGTTAAATTTAGTTATTGATTATATTCATATAAATAGTATTACTTTTGGCTATCAATTATTAGGAGTAGTTTTATTTTTTATTCCAAGAATATTTTGGATGTCTAAACCAATAGGGAGTGGAGCTTTTATTGCAGAAAATTATAATTGGAATTTTACAAATGTATCATGTCCGTTACCAGCGGAAAGTCTTATAAATTTTGGCTTTATTGGCTTAATTATTTTTGGAATACTTATTGGTTTTATTGCAAAAAAATTAGATTTATTTTATTGGGAAAATATTGATATTTCGGGAAAACAAATTAATAATTTTGAATTAATTTATCCTGTTATATTGATGTTTTTCTTTTTTATGTGTAGAGGAGATTTATTATCTTCAACCGCTTATATGATGGCTTATATTTTTGTGTGGTTTATATTAATAAAAATTTTAAATATAAACATCTTGCAGTTAAAAAAATATAACAAAAAATAAACTTTAAGAATATAAAATGACTAAAAATATAATTTTTACACCATTTTTTTTTAATGAAAAATATAATTCAGGCATGAATGTTTTTTCTAAAGATAAAAAAAATATTTATTTAAAAAATATTTGTGTATCTTTAATATCTGCGAGACATTATAATAAATCTTGTGACATTGCTTTGGTAACAAATTTGCAAGATAATCAAATAGATAAAAAATATAAACATTTACTTGAAAACAATAATATTAAAATTTTTACTTTTGAATATGATACTTTTTGTTTTCCTAAAAATTATCCATGGGCATCTGCTTTTTATAAATTATGTGCATTGGATCATTTAGTAAAAATGGACTATGAAAACTATTGTTATTTAGATGCTGATACATATATACAGAATAGTTTTGATAATATTTGGAAAGAAACAAAAGATAATATTTTACTATATGATATAAATCATGGTTTAGATACTAAAGATTATATTACATTTTGTAAACAAATAAAGTTTTTTTTTAATAAGGAAATTTTTATTACTCAGTATGGAGGAGAATTTTTTGCAGCCAATCTATCATTGGCAAGAAAGTTTATTGAAAAAGCCAAAGATATTTATAACGAAATGAAAAACAAATGTTTCCTTACATCTATAGGAGATGAATTTATACTTAGTATTACTGCTTATAAACTGAGAGATAAAATAAAAAATGCAGGAGCTTATATTTTTAGATTTTGGACAGATTCTTTTAGATTAGTATCAACTTGTTACAAATTTAATAAAGTTTCAGTTTTGCATTTGCCATCAGAGAAAGAACGAGGAATAATAAAAATTTTTAATAAATTCATCAGCCAAAATAAAATTCCAAAAGATAAACAAATTTGGAAAATTTGTCATTTAAGTAACTATCCATTAATCGATAAAATAAAGTTGTTTATAAAAGAAACTATAAAGAATGAAAATATTATTAATAAATTATGCTTATGGTACAGAAATTATAGAAAAAAATCTTAACTTATTGTTTATATATTTTATAAATAAGGACTAAAAAAATGAATATTAAAAAATTACAGCAAGTAGAATTGAAAATATTAGAACAATTTATCAATATTTGTAACAAAGAAAATTTACAATATTATGTACTAGGAGGAACATTATTAGGTGCAGTTCGTCACAAAGGTTTTATTCCTTGGGATGATGATATTGATGTTGCTATGCCAAGAAAAGATTATGAAAAATTTTTAAATGTTGCTCAAAAATATTTATCACAAGAATATTTTTTACAAACTTATATTAGTGATAAAGAATATTTTCTAAATTTTGCAAAAATAAGAAATTCAAATACCACATTTATTCAAAATTGTTTTAGTAAATGTAATATGAATCACGGTATTTATATAGATATCTTCATCTTAGACTACTATCCTATAAATAAAATTAAATGTTTATTATTAAATTTAAAAAATAAAATTTTTTTATTTAGAATCAATGAAATTTATAACTTATCAAAAGCAGATTATTCTTTATATAAAAAATTTTGTGTAAAAAGTTTAGCAAAAATATTAAAAATTTTTTATCCAAATATATATTCGGTTTTAATCAAAAGAGATATTTTATTTAAATCCATAAAAAAAAGTAATTTAATTACTAATTATGGTGGACTTTATGGTAAAAAAGAAGTGTCACCAATAGAATGGTTTGGAAAAGGAATAAATCTTCAGTTTGAAAACTTAACGGTAAAGGCTCCTATAGAATATGATAAATACTTAACTCAAATATATGGTAATTATATGAAGTTACCTCCAAAAGAAAAACAAATTTCAAATCATCCCACAGATATTATTGATTTAGAAAAGCCATATACAGAATATATAAAAAAAGGAAATATTAAATGAACAAATTAAAAAATTACGGAATAATTTTAGCATCAGGAACAGGTAGCAGATATGGTGCGGATATTCCAAAACAATTTATAAAAATTGCAGGTAAAACAATATTGGAACATACCATAGAAATTTTTGAAAAATCTTCAAATATTGACGAAATCATTATTGTTATTACTCCCGAATATAGGCTTAAAGCGGAAGATATTTTGTTAAAAAATAATTATAAAAAAGTTTCAAAAATATTAAATGGCGGAGAAACAAGAAAAGAAAGTTCGTATATCGGTATTAGTTCAATAGATGATGAAGAAGCAAATATTGTTATACATGATTGTGCAAGGCCGTTTTTAACACAAAGAATAATTGATGATTGTATTAAAGCTTTAGAAAAATATGATGCAATAGATGTTGCAATACCATCCGCAGATACTATTATAAAAATAAAAGACAATATTATTGAAAATATTCCTAATAGAGCAGTATTGAGAAGGGGGCAAACACCACAATGTTTTAAACTTTCATTAATAAAAAAAGCACATGAACTTTCAAAAAATGATAAAAACTTTACCGATGATTGTGGATTGATAGTTAAATACAATTTGGGAGAAGTTTATGTAGTCGAAGGTGATACCGAAAATATAAAAGTAACATATCCGAGTGATATATTTATGGCAGATAAATTATTTCAAATAAGAAGTAATTTATATCCTTCAAATATAGGATTGGAGAAATTAAAAGATAAGGTAATAGTAATATTCGGTGGAACAAGTGGAATAGGAGAAGCAACAGCAAATCTTGCAAAAGAATATAAAGCAAAAATTTATACTCCGTCATTAAGAAATGATTGTGATATCACAAATTATAATCAAATAGAAAAATATCTAAAAAAAGTTTTTGAAGAGAATAAAAAAATAGATTATGTGATAAATTCAGCAGGAATATTAAGTATGGGAAAACTTGTTGAAAGAAAAATAGAAGATATTCAAAAAGATATAAACATAAATTATATCGGTTCAATAAATGTAGTAAAAGCAGCAATACCTTATATAAAACAATCAAAAGGTTCAATGCAATTATATGCATCAAGTAGTTATACAAGAGGAAGAGCATTATATTCAACCTATTCGTCGACAAAAGCAGGAATAGTAAATTTAGTTCAAGCATTAGCGGAAGAACTATATACTGAAGATATAAGAATAAATGTAATAAATCCCGAAAGAACAGCAACACCAATGAGATTTAAAGCGTTCGGCAAAGAACCGGAAGGTAGTTTGTTACAACCTGAAAAAGTAGCAGAAGCATCATTAAAAACTTTACTTTCGGATTTGACTGGACAAGTTATTGATGTAAAAAGAGATTAAAATAATAAAAAATGAATACCAAAGATTTAATTTCAGTAATCATCCCAGTATATAATGTTGAACAGTATTTAAGCCGCTGTATTGATAGTGTTATTAATCAAACTTATAAAAATTTAGAAATAATATTAATTGACGATGGTTCAACTGATAATAGCGGAAAAAT
>ONEP01000226.1 GCA_900316875.1 Candidatus Ruminimicrobium bovinum | reverse complement strand
AGATGTTAGGAAAATTCAAGTTGTCGCACGGCTTTAAAAATTTCAAACGAATGGCGACACTGAGTGCGAAAAAGAGAATTTTTAAAAGAACTGTATTTTTTAAATATCCAAATTTGTTACATCCAACGAATGGGCTTGAATAAATGCACGTCTCGGTTCAACTTTATCACCCATAAGCGTTGTGAAAATTCTGTCTGTTTCTATTGCATCTTCAAGTTTAACCTGCAACATTTTTCTTCTTGCAGGGTCCATTGTTGTTTCCCAAAGCTGTTCGGGGTTCATTTCTCCCAAACCTTTGTATCTTTGAATTGTTGCACCTTTTCTGCCGAGTTCCCTTATTTTTTCTATCAATTGATTTGTTGAACTTAAATCATGCACATCGTTACCGTTTTTCAAACGATATACCGGTTTAATATGTGTTGTCCCGTAATGGTGCAAATGAAAACCTTTATCTTCAAGTTTTTTTGCCAAAATTTCTATTCTGGGAAGCTCCCACAATTCTTTATATTCCGGCAAAACATCATCCGTTAAACCGTCAACGGGAAGCTCTCCGTTTTGTTGTTGCATTTGTTTTTTTCTTTCGGCAAGTTCGGCTTTAAATTCCTTCCATTCTTTATCCGAATAAATAAAACGAACATTACCTTGGTCGATAACTCTGAATAACGGCATTTTGCCTTCCTGTCTGAACTTTAAATATTCGTTCCAGGTTAAACCTTTTTTTGTAATTTTTATTATTAAGTTATCAAGTTCGGCTATTGAATTTACAATTTGTGTCAATTCTTTTTGCTCTATCGTATCACCGATTTGCTGCCCGTCTTTTAATAAAATTAAACTTTGCCCGTCAAGCCCCTGCTTAAATAAAAATTTATCAAGCTCGCCTTCGGTTTGTAAATACATTTCTTTTTTGCCTTTTTTAACTTTATATAACGGCGGTTGTGCAATATAAACATAACCGTTGTCTATAAGTTGCGGCATTTGCCTGTAAAAGAAAGTTAAAAGAAGTGTTCTTATATGTGCACCGTCGACATCGGCATCGGTCATAATAACAACTTTATGATAACGAACTTTATCAATGTTAAAATCGCCTTCTTCCTTACCGATACCCGCACCGATTGCGGTTATCATGGTTTTTATTTCTTCGTTGCTTAACATTTTTGTAAGTCTTGATTTTTCCACATTTAAAATTTTACCCCTTAAAGGAAGTATTGCCTGAAATGCTCTGTTTCTGCCCTGTTTTGCCGAACCTCCTGCGGAATTTCCTTCCACTATAAAAAGTTCGGTTTTTTGCGGGTCTTTTTCGGAACAGTCGGCAAGTTTACCCGGAAGTGCGGCAGAGTCAAGTGCACCTTTTCTTCTTGTAAGTTCCCTTGCTTTTCTTGCGGCTTCTCTTGCTTCCGCGGCATTAATTGCTTTTTCCAAAATTTGCCCTGCTATGCCGGGGTTTTCTTCCAAAAATATCGTAAGTGCATCACCGACGAGCGATTTTACTATACCTTCAACTTCGGAGTTGCCCAACTTCGTTTTTGTTTGTCCTTCAAATTGCGGATTAGGCACTTTAACGGATATTATTGCAGTTAAACCTTCACGGACATCATCACCGGACAATGTTAAATTTTTTGTTTTTGAAAGTTCGTTTTTCTTAATATAGTCGTTAACCACCCTTGTTAAAGCAGACCTGAAACCGCTTAAATGTGTTCCGCCTTCAATGGTATTAATGTTGTTTACAAATGTAAAAATTTGTTCGTTGTAAGAATCGTTATATTGCATTGCAACTTCAACATCAACATTATCTTTTGTTTTTGCAAAATAAATAGGTTCTTTATTTATTACCTGTTTATTCGTATTCAAATAAGTAACGAAAGTTTTTATACCGCCTTCATAATGGAATGTATATTCTTTATCCTGCCTTTCGTCTATAATGGTAATGTTTGTTCCGGCATTTAAAAATGCAAGCTCTCTTAACCTTTTAACCAAAGTATCAAAAGAATAAGTTGTAACGGTAAAAATTTCCGGGTCGGGCCAAAAGGAAACTTTTGTTCCTCTGTCTTCGGTTTTACCTACAACTTCAAGCGGACCTTGCGGTTTACCTTTTGAATATTCCTGTTTGTAAATGTTACCGTTTCTGAAAACTTCAACTACAAGTTTTGTTGAAAGTGCATTTACACAAGATACACCTACACCGTGAAGACCTCCGGAAACTTTGTAAGAATTTTTATCGAATTTCCCGCCGGCATGCAATACCGTCATAACAACTTCAAGTGCGGACTTATTTTTGTATTTCGGATGCGGATCAACAGGAATACCTCTGCCATCATCCAAAACGGTTATTGAATTATCCGGATGAATAGTTACATCTATATTTTTACAATAACCTGCCAAAACTTCATCTATGGAATTATCTACAACTTCATAAACCAAATGATGTAAGCCCTGCTCGGAAGTTGAACCGATATACATTGCAGGTCTTTTTCTAACCGCTTCAAGCCCTTCCAAAACTTGAATTTTTGAAGCATCATAACTTGATGCAGCTTTATTCTGTTCTTCGTTAGTCATTAAACGCCCCCGTATTTATAGCTGATAAGCTGAGCCAAAACACTTTGTGTTTTTCAGCAGATAAGCTGATAGTTTATTTTATTATATAATACAAATATATATTTGTCAAATTTTAGTTATTTTATTTCGCATTTAATATTTTTTACTATCGTTTTACCGAAATATTGGTTTAACCTTTTTATCAATTGCTTTTTTCTTAAATTAAAATCATGCAAATAAACTGCAGATTCCGTTCTTGTAAAAACGGTTCCGTTTTTAAAACCGTTTAACTCCACCTTATTATTACCCACCTCTTTTTCCCAAACGGAAATTAAAACATAATAATTATCATCTAAGCCCAATTCTTTTTTTAATTGATTCACTACGGAAGAGATATGTTCAAAATCTTTATCCATAATTATCTCATAGGCATAACAACACAAATATACTTTTCATTTTTTTCCGGAACCAACACCACAGGATTTTGTGATGTAGTATAAGAAAATATTACATTATCATCATCGGTATTTTGTAATACTTCTTTTATATATGTAGGGTTAAAATTTATATCAAATTTACTGCCTGAATATTGCACATCAAGTTCGGTTTCTCCCGAACCGAGCCCTGCGGTATTTGCCGATATATAAAGTTTATTATCTTCAAAAGTAAATTTTACCGATGATGATTTATCCGATACCAATTTGTTGTCCGTTAAAAGTGCCATTTGTTTTACGGCAGAAATAGTATCTGCTACTTTTAATTTTATTTTTGATGTCATTTTTTTAGGGATAACCTGTTCGTAATTAGGGAATGTTCCCTCTATCAAGTTAGATAAAAATGTTATATCTCCGGCTTGAACTGCCACTTGGTTATCGGACAAACCGACAGTTACTTCTTCTATTTGGTCGTTTAAAGCAAGTAACCTTAAAATATCCGCTACCGCTTTTGTAGGAATTATTGCTTTTTGAGATAATTTTTTATCTATACCGTCTAAAGAAATATAAGATAACCTTCTTCCGTCGGTTGAAACAGCTTTTAAAACACCGTTATCGGCTATTAAATAAACACCGTTTAAAACATATCTTTGCTCATCTTTAGAAACCGAAAATATTGTTTTCTTAAACATATCCGCTAATGTTTTTGTTTTTATTTTTATATTATTTTCTTTTGGAAAATCAGGCAATGAAGGATATTCTTTTTTATCTATACCCATTAATATAAACTTTGACTTGGCGGATTTTATATTTATTTGGTTTGTATCATCGGATTTTATTTCTATATTACCGTCAGGTAATTCTTTTATAATATCCGTAAATCTTTTTGTAGGTATTGTAACGGCACCTTCTTTTTGTATTTCGGCTTTAATATAACAATTTATTCCTATTTCCAAATCGGTTGCCGATAATTTTACTTTATTACCTTCTGTTTCAAAAAGAAAATTGGAAAGAACCGGAAGTGTTACTTTGTTTGATACTACAGGTTGAACCATCTGCATACCTTTTATTAATTCATCTTTTGAACATATTACTTTCATTTTCCCTCCAAATCTTTTAAGAAACACCAAAATAAAGTTGTTCGGCATTTCTTTTATTAAAAATTTTTAAATAATTTAATAAATTTAACAGTAATACTATGTATAAATTGTATAACTTTTTAAAAATTAAAAAAATACTTGATAATTATATATTTTTTATATATTTAATTTGTAAATAATCTGTTGATAACTTTTATAAGTTATTATACTAATTAACAAGTTTTAAAGTTTTACGCTAAATTGAAAAATTATATAAAAGTTATCAACATTTAATTAATGTATAATTTACAATATATAATGTATAATTATTGTGTTTTTTCTATTACTTATAAAAAATTTGCTTTGTGAATTTTACCGACATTATAAATTATATATTCTACATTAAAAATTGTTTTGTAATTAATCTTCTGTTTTAATTTCTTTAATAATTTTATTTATAAGAGCTACAAAATAAGCATCTGATTCCAATTTTAACTTTATTTTATTACAAGCATGCATAACCGTTGTATGGTCTCTTCCGCCGAAAGCATCACCGATATCGGTAGTTGAAATATCAACTATCATTGTTCTTGCCAAATACATTGCAATTTGACGAGGTAATGCTATTTGTGCACTTCTTTTTTTACCTTTTAAATCTTTTACCGTTAAATTATATTCGTTTGCCACAGTTTCCTGTATTTTATCTATGGTAACAGTTATAGTTTCATCGGGGTCACCCACATCTTTTAATATGGTTTTAACGGTATCTAAAGTAAAAGGAGTATTCGTAAATTTTATAAAAGAAGTCACTCTTAAAAGACTTCCTTCAAGTTCCCTTATGTTTGATTTTATCTTTTTTGCTATAAATAACACTATATCGTCGGGAACAGAAAACTGTTCTTCTTCGGCTTTTTTTCTTAAAATGGCAATTCTTGTTTCCAAATCAGGTTTTTGTATATCGACGGTATTACCCCATTTGAACCTTGACATCAATCTTTCTTCCACCTCAAGTTTATCCTGCGGTCTGTCCGAAGCTATAACTATCTGTTTACCGTTATCTTTTAATGTATTGAATAAATTAAAAAATTCTTCCTGAGAACTGTCTTTACCTACAAGAAATTGAATATCATCAATTAAAAGGCAATCAAGATTTCTGTATTTATTTTTAAATACGGGCATTTTATCTTGAAACCTTATTGCTTCAATAAAATCGGAAGCAAATTTTTCACACGTAACATATAATATTCTAAAATTAGGAAAACCTTTTTTTAAAGAATTTCCTATTGCATGCAATAAATGTGTTTTACCGAGCCCCACACCGCCATAAATAAATAAAGGGTTAAATTGTTTGCCCGGGTTTTTTGCAACTGCTTCAGCCGATGCGGTTGCAAAACGGTTTGAACTTCCCACAACAAACCTTTCAAAAGTAAATTTCGGATTTATTTGGTCTTTAATTACCGAAGGCATAGGAGTATTACTGTGAACAGGTGTTTTTTCTATAGTTCTAACTATGGGAGAAATATCCCGTTGAATTTTATAGGCCAAAGTAACCTGTGTTGAATAGATTTTAGCCAACATTTCTTCTATTTCTTTATGATGGTTTTTTTCAAGCCACTGTGAAAAAAACACATTAGGAACCGATACAGTAAAAATATTGTTTTCAAAAGAAACGGGATTAAGCGGTTTTATCCACAAATTGACAACTTCCTGCCCTAATGCTGAACATAAGTTATCCACAATTTCTTTCCATATATCTTCAATGGACTTATTCATATTATCCCCAAGTTATCCACAAGTGTGGATAAAAATTTTTTGTTATATTTTTATTGAATTTAAAACATGATGAAAGGGCTGTAAAAAAATAACAAAATATCGTCAACAAACAGTATATAAAATTGGTGTAAAATAGTCAAGAAAAAATTAAGCCGTAATTTCAAAAAAACATATAGATGTATGTTAAAAAATATTTAGTTATCCAAAATAAGTTTTTTATTTGCCGGCATTTCAAAAACATCTTTAAAACCTTTACCGTTTAAAAAAGTTTTTGTTGGTACGTAATTAACTTTGTCACCATGAACTAAAAATATTTTTGAATTTTTATTTGCCGGTGTAAGCCAGGAGACTCTATCATAAATATCGGGATGATCGGAAAATATATCGAAACTTTTAACGGTTGCGTTAACCGGAATTTTACCTATTTTTTTGGCATTCTTTTTTAACTTACCGGCAGGTGTTTGCGGGCTTGCATAACTTACCAAAAAAACATTAACATCTCTCATGGGTAATAAATGTTTTATAAGTGAGTTTGAAATGCCTTTATCCATCATACCGCTTGCCGAAATTATAATTGAAGGTTTAGGGTAAATTTTTTGTTTTTTTAATATGTAATTTTTGGGTAATAAACTGCCTTGTTTATAAATTTCAGGGTTGAACCATTTTTGAGCCGAAGGATTTTTAATTTCTTTTTCATATAAATTTGTTATATCGTTGGAAGTGGGGGATAAACTGAAAACAGGAACATCTTCCGGAATTAAACCTTTATTTTGTGCCAATTTTAATTCAAATAAAATTTTTTGAGTTCTGTTAAGAGATAATGCGGGAATCCAAACAATTTCATTATGAGATAAAGCTTTATAAATTTCCGCCTGAAAAATATCATAATCTTTTTGAGATGTTTTTCTGTCGGTTGCACCGTAAGTATTTTCCATAAAAATAAAATCCGCTTCCGGAGCTGACGGTTTTTTGTTAAGTAATCTTGAATAATTATTACCAAGGTCTCCGGAAAATAAAATTTTTTTCAAATAATTATCTTTTACTTTGATAAAAACACTTGCGGAACCCGGAATATGCCCCGCATCAACTAAATAAAAAGAAGTGTTTTTTGAAAGTTTTATTTCTTGATTATAATCAACGGTTTTTAATTGTTTTATAAATAAATCCAATTGTTTTTTTAAACATTTTTTACACAATTTAAAATTAATGTTATATCTTTTATTTAAATCCGATAACGTTTCTTTATTATTTGAAGTTTCCGTATTTGAAATTGCATTTAAACAAGTTTTATACCAATGCAGTGTCGTTGTCCCCTGATGTTTTTTTTGACAATTGGTTCTTTGTTTTTTAGACCAAAAATAATTTTGTTCTACATCATCATAATTCCAACCTTTGGAAAATAATTCAAGAAGAATATCTTTTGTTGCTTTTGTCAAATAAATTTTTCCGTTAAAACCTTTACTTACCAATAACGGAATCCTTCCGCTATGGTCAACATGTGCATGTGTTAAAATAAGATACTCGGCATTTATAAGTTGTTTATCGACAGTTTTATTATCAGCAGGTAATTTATTTTCTTCATAAAAAGTACCGCAGTCGATTATTACGGAGGTTTCATCTGTTTGTAATAAAGCACATGAACCGGAAACTCTTTCGGCACCGCCGAAATATTCAACCGTAACTTGTGCATACAATGAATTTGCAAAAAATAATAAGATAAAAAAAATTATAATTCGTTGTTTCATTGTTTATATTTGTACTTAAATTAAAATTAAATTTTACTAATAAGTGTCGGATTTTTCAAGAATATAAACGGTTACTTCTCTAAACATCCACGATTTTTCTTCTTCGGCATTGTTTACACCCAAATCTATTCTGTTGCCTTTAATTGCAGAACCTGTATCACCGGCATATCCGTAACCGTAACCGGAAACATAAAGTCTTGTTTTCAAAGGTATTACTTTCGGGTCAACCGCAATTATGCCCCTTTGCATTTTTCGTCCCAAAAAAGTTACAGTGCCGTCTTTCCATGCAAGCGGGTCACCGGGATAATATGCCGTTGCTACCATTTTCATTCTTTTTGCTTTCGATAAATCGTAAATTTTTTCTATTTTATTATCATCGGTTAAAAGTAACAATCTGTAAAAAGTTTTCGAAATTATCCTTTCCCTGTCAAAAACCGCTCTGTCAAATTTTCCGTTATAAAAAAAGTGAGTATAATCCCTATCTATTGTTTTTACTATTCCTTTTTGCAGTTCAACTTTTCTTAAATTTTTTTTATAAATTTTTTTCCATAACGGTCTGAATTCCGTTTCTATTTTTTCTTTACCTTTTTTAACGGTAACCCTTGTTATATTTATTTTTTGTCCGGGTAAAACCGGTTTATTTAAACTGTCGGAAACAATATCTTCCGGATTTAAAGTTATATCCCGGTCGGTTAAAATATCGGCTAAAATTTTATCTTTAACATAATCGGTTATAATAACTTTATTGTCTACGAATATGAAAACTTTTTTATCGGTTTTGGAAATAAAAAATAAAATCAAACACCATATTATTATAAGTAAATAAACAATTCTGATAAAAGTTTTAATATCAATTGCTTTCATACTCGTCAAGGTAAGGTCTTGCTCTGAATGAAACTCCCGCCTGTTTTGCAATTTGTGCTACTTTTGAAACATCAAGCCCCGGCAGTTCAACGGCGGTAATAACTACAAGCGGAATATATTTTTTTGCTTCTTTTGCAAATTTTATAATTTCATCAAAAGATTCTTCCTTAAACATAGGCCTGTTTATTTCGTTGTGTTCTTTGGGGTTTGTTCCGTTAAGACTTATTGATATAACATCCGCCAAACCTTTTAATTGCGGTAAAATATTTTTATTATAATATCTGTTTGCAAGCCCCGCCGTATTAATTCTAATTCTTTTACCTTGTTGTTTTATCAGCTTTGAAATTTCTATTACTTCAGGTAACCTTATTAAAGCATCACCGTAACCGCAGAAAATAATTTCATTGTATTTTGTGATATCGCCCATTGAATCCATTACTTCCTGCACGGTAGGTTCTTTATCAAGTTTTAAAGAATTGCCTCTGAATTTTCCTGCCCATTTATTTTTTATACAATAAGGGCATGCCATCATACAACGGTTTGTTATATTAAGATATAAATTCCCGGCATATTCATAAGAATAAGAATTCATTTTATTATCTCCGAATTTTTAATTGATGAAGCTAAAACGGTTAAGGCAATGATTGTTTTTGAATCTTTTATTTTGCCGTTATAAATCATTTGCAATGCTTTTTTAAACGGTATTATAACGGTATTCACAAACTCATCACTGTCAGGATGACTTTTGCCCGGTATTAAATTTGTTGCGGTATAGATATAAAGTTCTTCATTTGAAAAAGCCGGAGTCGGCCAAAAAGAAATTAATTTTTTTATATTTTTGGTTTTATAACCTGTTTCTTCTTCCAATTCTCTTTTTGCACATTTTAACAAAGATTCTTTTTTATCAAGTTTGCCGGCGGGTATTTCATAGGTTATTTCATTTACGGGATATCTAAATTGTTTAACAAAAATAATATCGGTTTTATTTACAAAAGGAACTACAGCAACGGCACCGGGATGGTCAATGTATTCCCTTGTCGCTTTTTTATTGTTGGGTAATATTACGGTATCGTTGCAAAAATCAACGGCTTTGCCTTTATATACGGTATTTTTTTTATATGCTTTTTCTTTTAATTTCATTTTGTTTTCCTATTTTATAATTACCAAATTATCTTTATGTATAACTTCTTCACATAACATATTAGGATATTCCTGTTTTATTTGAGT
>ONEP01000147.1 GCA_900316875.1 Candidatus Ruminimicrobium bovinum | reverse complement strand
TTTTTATTTTTAACAGAAGTGCTTAAAGAAACAACAAATTAACTAATTTGTTGTTTCTTTTTTTAAATTTAAAAGTTCGCTTACGGTAACTATTTCAAAACCGTTTTCTTTTGCATAATCAATTACTTTCGGAAGAAAATATTTAAGCTTTGAAATATCCTGTGAATCGTGCATTAAAAGAATATAGCCGTTTTGGACATTTGCTTTATACATTTGATACATTTGTTCTTTTCCTATTTCGGCATGCCAATCACAACCAAATGTCCAATTTATAACTTTATATCCGTTTTCTTTTGCAATTTTAAATGCAGTTTGCCCTGTATACCCATGCGGATAACGAACCAAAACCGGATAAAAGCCCAGAACATCTTTAATGGCAATTTCAGCTAATTTAAGTTCGGAGAAAATTTCTTCGTACAATTTATCCATTTCTTTAATACGATGGAAATTAATATGATTATAAGTATGGCTTGCTATTTCGTGTCCATGTTCATATATTTTTTTTAAAGTTTTTTCTCTGTCAATAACATTTACTGCCAAAATAAAAAAAGTAGCTTTAACATTCTTTTCCTTTAAAATATTTAAAATATAATCAGTATTATTACTGGGACCGTCATCAAAAGTTAAAGCTATTTTTTTTTCGTGGCTATTACCGTGGGTATAGAAAATGTTGTCATCTGTATAAGAAAAAGAGACTGTAAAAAAAGTTAATATAAAAGCAATAAATAGATTTTTCATATTAGAGTATCTTTGATAAAAAAGTAAGAATTCCGGCATTTAATATCTGCATCCAAAAGTTATCGTTTAAAGGCCAAGGAATAGTTTCTATAAAAGTTGCAATTAATGCACACAAAACGGCAATTTGCCAATTCGGCAAAATAATTAAACCTATTATTAAACAAGCAAGAAAACAAGCTATCGACCCTTCTAAAGATTTTCCTGCATATATTTTATGTTTTCCGTAAGCTTTGCCGAAAAGTGCGGCAAGTGCATCACCGAAAGCAAGGTATAAAAAACTTGTAGTTACTAAAAGTTTATCATCAAATAATAATATAGCAAAAAAAGCCCCTGCAAGTGTCCAAGGTAATCCGCTTATTTTATGTTCTTCACTTTTTCTGTGAACACCGCCCAATACTTTTAGTATAAATACATTGAATTTTTCATTTTTTGCCCGTATAAACTCTCCCAATAAAACAATAATAATAGCAATTAAAAGCCCCGTTAAAACAATATTTGTCGGCAAGAACCAATATGCCGCAACATAAATCAAAGTAAGAATATGAAAAGTTTTTCTTTTTATTTCATCCTTCGGAAACCCTAACATTTTAACGACTCCTATTAAAAATTTGCTTTGCAAATTTAGTTTATAAGTTTATTGAGGAATAAGTTATTTTTAGTTTTTTTGTTGTTTAACTTATAACCCAATAACCCTATCACCTTATAAACTGTTGTTGTTAATTGTAAATTGCAATTTTAAATGCTTACCGGTTTAACCTTTACACCTTTTATTTTTGTAAGTTTTTTTGTCATTGAATTTATTTCTTTTTTAGAACCGATAAATTCCAAAATTATAAGCCCGGTTTGAGAACATTTATCAACACTGCTGTCTGTAATACCAAGCCGTGTTTTTATTAAACAACCGAATTCGGTCAATACTTCCTGAACCGAAGCGGCAACATTTTGTCTTTGTTTAACGGAAATAATAATAATATTTTTCATTTTTCCCTCCATTATCAGATACCAAAATTAAGTCCGAATGTATAATTCGGAACACCTCTATACCAGGAAACACCGCAACTTAAATGAAATGTCATAATACTTACGGCAACACCTAAACCATATCCGAAATTATCCGCTTCACCTGTTAAATGCTGTTTATCCGAACTTTTAGCTTTTAAATTTACTTTATCCCATCCTAAAGCTACGTAAGGTTTAACAAAAGGTATTTGGTCAAAAGTGGCACAAGCACCTAAATTTATATCATGTGTATCAAAATTATTACCATTAGAACGAGTTTGCATTAAAGAATACATACCTTGCACCGAAACAGACGGGACTACCAACATAGAACTTTCATATACCGTATATCTTAAACCTAATCCGTAAAGATTGGAATCGTATCCGTAACCGTATTTTCCTAAAATACCAAACCTATACGGTAAACCTAAGTGAAGACTTAAAATAGGTAAATACATTTCACTCGTTCCGCTTGCTCTCATTATTTCATTTGAAACATTAATATTTGAAACTTTTAAATTTGCCGATAAATTTAAAAGACCGAGTGATGCCGAAACTCCGAAAT
>ONEP01000136.1 GCA_900316875.1 Candidatus Ruminimicrobium bovinum | reverse complement strand
GCATACATTTATTGTCTAAAGCTTTTTCTATTTGGCTTGCAGTTATTGCAACATTTTTTAATTGACCGAAAATATCGGTAAACTGTAATCTGATAAACTGAACATCCTGCTCCTTAACAATTTTGATAATGTCTTGTTTTGTATACATTGTTACTTCCTCCTGTTATTTATTTTTTTTAATTATTTTTAATAAAAAAAAGCTAAAAAGATTTTTAATCTCTTTAGCACCTTTGCTAAATACTTATTTATCTATTTAAATTTACTTAATAAAAAAGGTGCTTAAAGATTTAACTACAATCCTTAAGCACCTTTGCTTAAACCTTTTATTAACTTGTTGGCATAATTGTATAACAAAAAATTTTTTTTGTCAAATTTTTTATAAAACTATCTATCTAAATTCTATATCTGATAGTTTTACCTCAATATATTTATCAATATTGTTACATTTAAGACAATGATTCGTTGTTGTTAGAATCTTCAATTGCTTTTTCAATATTTATTTCTTTTATCTTATTAATATCTAATTTATTATGACTAGAATCAATACCATAAGAAGATAAATCATTAACCAATTTTTCTAAACCTCTACTACCTTTTACTGTATTTGAAAATTTATTAAAATTTGTATTAAGTGTAATAATATTAGAACTTACTGTTGCCATATTATCAATAAAACTAAATATTCTTGTTTTTAAATTTTTGGCTATAGATATTATTTTTTCATGATTTTCTATTTGTCTTTGAACATCCCACAATTTTTCAATAATTCTTATAGTATGTATTAATGATGTAGCTGATACAATTGCTACATCTTTTTTCCAAGCATCATCTGTTAATGTAGGTTTATATCTTAAAGCTGAAATATAAGCTTCTTCTGGATAGATGAACATAAATGTGAAATCAGGACTAATTGTCTTAGCATTTTCGATAAATTTCTCAGTATACTTTTTAGAAGACAAATCTTTTATAAATGTTTTTATAACTTCTATATGCTCATCTAAAAATTTATTTTTTTCTTCATCTGTTTTAGCATTACAATAATTCATATATGCAGATAAAGGAACTTTTGAATCTATTACTATCCATTTATTACCGGGTAATAAAATCTGAAAATCGGGTCTTTTACTATCTTTTTGTTTTTGAAAGAAATAGTTAACGCCCTCTTGTAAATTTGAATTTTCTAATATTGTCTGCAAAATTGTTTCACCAAAATCACCTTTGGCTTTTGAATCTGTTTTGAACATATCAATAAGGCTTGAAGTTTGTTCTTTTAACTGATTCCCTTGATTAATAACATTTTTAAGTTCATTTTCCAAAGCCCCTCTTGTTTGACTAAATTCCTTTGTTTGTGTTTGAATTGTAGTTTCAAATGATTTTATATTTTTTTCAAAAGGTTCAACTACATTTTTTAATTCTTTTTTATTTGTATCGGTTAGTTCCTCTTTTGTATTTTTCAATATACCTGTTGCAACTTGTTCAAATACAGTTTTAGAATTTAAAATCAAATCTTTTTGTATTTGTTCAAGTTGTATTTTTTCCTTTTCTAAATGTTCTTTATCTTTTTCAAATGCTGTTATTTTTTTGTATAATTCAGATAACTTTTCTTGATTGTTTTTAATTTGTTTTTCCAGTTCTTCTATTTTTAAATCCTTTTCTTTTAGTGTTTCTTTTTGTTGTTCATATTTTCCTAAATCCATCTTATAAATTTTAATTTGTTTATCAAGATCATCTATTTTCAAATCTTTTTCTTTTAATATCTCTTTTTGTTGTTCATATATTTCTTTATGCTGTTCATATTTTCCTAAATCTATTAAAAAATTTTCTTTCTCTTTTATATAATTCTTGCTGTTTAGTTGTTCTCCTTTAAACTTTAAATAATAATGTATAGCAATACCTAGTGTACAAACAAATAAAAAAACAAACACCCAAAGCATAATGTTTTCCTCTTTACAATATTTTTATTCCATTGCTTTATAATTAACAATAACTTCACCATTACTTGCTAAAAAATTTATTAAAATTGAAATAACATCATAATAATCCCTTTCTTTATATTTTTCAATTAAATTACTACGATAAACTTTATCATCAAAATTATTACAACAAAAATCACTTAACACACTTGTTACTTCTTTTTCATAATCTTGTTTTAAAATTTCGCTATTAATATTATCTTCATATTTTTGTAACAATATCATAACGACTATCATATTTTCCAGTAATTTATTACTATTAGACAAAAAATCTTTTTTTGTCGGAATAAAATATTCTATCTGTTCAAAAATATCTTTATCTATTTTTATATCTTTATATATTTTCTCTTTTATATCCTTACCAAAATTAGAATTCCTAATTAAAAATATAAAAGAAAACATAAATTGTTTATACAAATTTTTTATTGATATTTCTCCATTTTTATCTTGAATTATCATATGTTTTAGTGTTAATATTAAGATAGGTAATATAAATTCTATATTTGCTAATGATATTTTCAAATTAGTTATATCATCTATTTTTTTTAGAGATTCAAATTCGAACCTATCTCTATAATTAAAATCATCTCCATTCAATTGATTAGATAAATCTAATTTTGTTTCACATTGTGAACAAAATTTACTATTATTTTTTATCTCTTCTTTACAAATTGGACATTTCATATTTTTACCCCTAATTCTTCAAGTTTTTTTAGTCTATTTATTGCATCTGGATTTCCTTGTTCTGCTGATTTTTTATATAATTCGTATGCTTTAAGATAACTTTTTTCTGTTCCTATACCATTTTCATAACAATATCCCAAATGATATTGCCCATCTGAATCACCTTGTTCTGCTGATTTTGTATACCAATAAATAGCTTTCCTATAATTTTTATACTCTTCGTCTAATCCTATACCATCTTGATACATTTCTCCTAAAAGACACTGTCCATAAGGATTTCCTTGTTCTGCTGATTTTGTATACCATTCAAAAGCCAAATATTCATTTCGTTTACATCCAGTTCCACAATAATAACGAGCACCTACTATCCACTGTGCAGAAGAACTTCCTTGCTTAGCGGCTTTTAAATAATATTCAAAAGCTTTGCTTTCATCTTTTTCAACAATTCCTCCAAGAGAATATATATCTCCTAATCGTTCTTGGGCAAAAGGATTTCCTTGTTCTGCTGATTTTGTATACCATTCAAAAGCTTTTCTTATATCCTTTCCTTTTTCATTATTTTTATTATCTCCATACCAATAGCAATCTGCTAAATCTAATTGAGCATAAGAATCACCTTGTTCTGCTAAATCTTTATATATCATAAAAGCCTTTTGATAATCTCTTTCTACACCTAAACCATATAGATATAATCTAGCTACAAAATATTTAGCATCATTATGCCCCTTATTAGCTGATATGGATAAGTATTCAAATGCCTTTTCATAGTCTTTTTCTTTCTCAGCATCCATTCCAAGTTCATATTCTATTTCTCCATTATCATTTTCAATATCATCATCAAGTTCCAAATTATTATCTGTTAATCTATATCCACAATTAGAACAAAATTTAGCACCTTGTTTTATACTACTTTTACATTCTGGACAATACAATTTCACTTTTGTCCCACAATTAGAACAAAATTTAGCATTCTCTTCTAATTCTCCATTGCAATTTAAACATTTCATAAATTACTCCTAAAATATATTATTTAAAACTTTTTTATTAAAAATATTACTTTTTAGGCAACTTTTATTTTTGTTTTTTTATATAAAAATAGTATCAAATTTCTTTTGTCGTCGTAGACTCCAAAAGTATTCAATATTCAGTTGTAAATACAAACTAATTAACTATTAAGCTATAAAAAACTTTAGATTTTTTATTCTTTCATTTTATCAAAATGTAATTTATCTTGAATTTCTATTATTTTCATTAAATATTTTGATGCTTGGTGTATCTCTTGCGGATTTAGTGATTCATTTATAGAATGAGATAAAATATTACATACTTTTAACAATTTCCCAAGTTCAATTTTATCATTAAAATCAGATATTTGAAAATCATTAGCTAATCGATCAATCTTACTTTCTGTTAAATTAAAATGAACTCCTGTCTTAAAAGCATACCATTCTTCAAAAATCCTTCTCATAACATTAGGATAATGAAATATTTCACAATTATTATAATCTCCAATGCTTTTTTTAGAAAACTCATAAATTTCTTTAAACAAATATTTATAAGGCTTAATATTATTATTCAATTTTTCCAGATAACTTTCTCCATTTTTTTTCTTTACTTCTATCAAAATATTTTTTTGTTCATCTTTTTCTTTACCATAACTTATATTACAAAAATCATTCCAACTATGTGTCAATATAAAAACTTGTTGATCAGATAGTTTTAGTATTATTCTCATTATTTCTAAAATATAAAACTTATTTGAATCATCTAAACTTGATATGGGGTCATCTATCACAATTAATTCTATTTCATTTTTTATGTTTTGTTGTTTATTATCATCAAATAATTCATAATAAAAAAATAATATTACTAATAAATTTTTTTCTCCTTCACTTATATCTTTTATTTTGAGATTAATATTTTCATTTGTGCTTTTTATGATATAGTCATTATTATTTGTATCTAATTCAATTTTTAAATTAATATTCATATCTTGTAAAACTTGTGTGACAAAATTAGCAAAGTCGCCTGTTGGAGATTTTGTTTTTTTAAGATCTATAATCTTGTTTCTTTTTTCTTTGTTAAATTCTATTTTTAAATCTAAATTTTTCTGCTTTTCATCAATCTTTTTAATATTGGATGAAATCAAAGGATTTTTTTTGATTTCTAAATATATCGCACCTTTTACTAGCGTATCTAATTTATTTTGTTGCTCATATAATTCTTTTAACTTTTTCTTTTTTATATCAATAATTTCTTGCACATTCTGTTGTACAACAAGTACGGAAGTATTTAGTTTTTTAAAAACAGGAATGATATCTTTATTTAAATTTTGTAAAGATACTAAAAAATTCTCTATTTCTTTTCTGATATTTCTAATATTATCAAAAATTTTTTCAATATCGTTATTTTCTAACGACAAAGAATATATTTGTTTATTTAAATATATTTCGTCTATTTCTTTTTTTGAATTTTCTAATTGTTCTTGCAAATTTCTAAATAATTCTTCAGCTTTATGTTTTTTATTCTCTGAATATTGTTTAATTCTTTCTTTAATACTTTGATATTTTAATTCTCCACCACAAAATTTACACTTATCACCATCTTTATGTATATGCACACCTTCTTGTAACCATTTAATTATTTCATAACTTGGAATTTCAATATCTTTTTTTAATATATTTTCAAAAGCTTCAG
>ONEP01000185.1 GCA_900316875.1 Candidatus Ruminimicrobium bovinum | reverse complement strand
AGTTCTGTTATCTTCTTTACTTTGCGCCAGGAAATGATTTTCCGGAATTAATTTTGCTATTTCCGGGTCTGCCATTGCCTGTTCAATTGTTAAATCCTTTTCCCTTATTTGTGTGTCGATAGGTGTTAAATCAACACTCGTATTAACCAAACAAAATTCAAGAAGTGCCGTTTTACCTATAAGTTCTTTTGCCCTTGCAGGATCTTTAATACCCGGCAACTGAACCACTATCCATTTATCACCTTGTTTTGCGATTAAAGGTTCCGCAACACCGAACTGATCGATACGGTTTCTGATAACTTCAACCGCTCTGTCAACGGCATCTTTAATACTTACGGTTTCATCCAATTTTGAAGAATCCACCTCCAATAAAAGATGAGTTCCGCCTCTTAAATCCAACCCTAAATTTAATGTTTTTGTAATAATAGGGTCTTTTTCTCTTTCTGCTTTTACTTTTTCTTCTTCCGTCATTTGCGACCATTCAAACGTGGGATATAAAAAATATCCGGAAAGAATAATCAACAAAGCTGTTACGATGAATCTAAAACCAAGTTTGTTCATTAGAGTAATTTCCTTTCATTTATTATTAATTCAAACTTACAATTCAAATATTTTGCCGCCTCTCTGCACATTGTCATTCTGTCCATAAAAATTTCAAAGTATTCTATAACCTGTGAAATTTTCGTATCAATATTCAAATGCAAAGATATTGTTTTTTTCTTTTTATTTACATCCAAAAAAGACCTGTCAACAGCATAATTAACCCTGTCGTGAATATCAAAAGAACCTGCATTGGCATTTCTAACCCTTGTTTTATGAACGTCGGATTTATCAGCCAATATTAAAGCTGCCGCTACGGGGTTAACCGGTTCGCCTATATTTTCTTCATGGTTGCCTACTGCCGAAACAACCAAAGCAACTTCATCTGGCGTAAAACCGATATATCTTAAAATATGCATTGAAATTAAACCTGCCGACTGCCCGTGCGACTGTCTGTTGACAACATTACCTATATCATGGACATACCCGGCAATTGCGGCAAGTTCCTGTAATCTTTTAGGATAATCCAAAGACCTTAAAATATTTTCGGCAACGGATGAAACAAGACTTACATGCCTGTAACCGTGTTCGGTATAACCTATTGCACCCAAATAATCGTTTGCCGCCTGAATAAAACTGTCAAACATTTCATTTTTCTTTACATCTTTCAATGTAACATTTGATAGTTTTAATTCTTTTATGTTCATTTATTTTTTTATTATTTCCGGTGTAACCGCATCATTTTTATTCTGCGGCAATATTACACTTGCTATTGTTGATTTTACTATTTTTACACGAACATTATCGTTAATTTTTGCCTCAACAACATCGGCATTAACCGAAACTACCGTTGCATATAAACCGCCGGAAGTTATTATTTTATCATCTTTTTTTAAAGCATCCAACATTTTTTGATGTTCTTTTCTTTGTTTTTGTTGAGGACGAACCAAAAACAAATAAAAAAACACAAATATTATAAGCAGCGGCATTAAACCGCCGAATGCACCGCCTGCACCTGCCGGGGCACCGTCGGCAAATACATTACCGCTTAATAAACAAAGCGAAAATAAAACCGTATAAAATTTTAACATAACAACCTCGTTTTAACTACAGCTGATAAGCTGAGTAACTGAAAAGTTTAAAATTTAACAACAATAACAAATTACAAACAAATTTTTAACTACTTGGATTCCCGACAAAAGCATTCGGGAATGACACCTTTTTTCTATACTTCCATACATCTATACATCCATTCTTCAAAAATTGCTTCAGCAATTTTTATAGTATTTTTCAAAGAAAGCTTTTTTGGCTTCATAAAAATTATCGTTTTCTATAGCTTTTCTAATAATATCCGTTAATTTTAGCATAAAATTTACGTTATGTAAAGACAGCAAAGTAAGTGCCAATATTTCCTGACTTCTAAACAAATGGTTAATATATGCCTTTGTATATCCTTTGCAAGCCTGGCAATCACATTCGGGGTCCAACGGTTCGAATTTATCTTTATATTCCCCGTTTTTTATATTTATTTTTCCGTAAGTTGTAAATGCCTGTCCGTTTCTGCCGTTTCTTGTAGGAATAACACAGTCGAACATATCTATTCCCCGTTCAATGCAATTCCAAATATCTTCCGGCATTCCCACGCCCATTAAATACCTTGCTTTGTTTTCCGGTAAATAAGGTGCCGTATTTTCAACAACTTTTATCATTTCTTCTTTTGATTCTCCGACCGAAACTCCGCCTATGGCATAACCGACAAAATCGATATCCTGCATACGCATGGCACTTTCTTTTCTTAAATCGTCATAAACGGAACCCTGCACTATACCGAAAAGGGCTTGAGTTTTGTAACTGTCATCTTTATAAAATTCTTCTTTACATCTTTTTGCCCAGTTCAAACTCATAAGCATTGAATTTTTTGCATAAGAATGAGTTGCGGGATACGGTGTACATTCATCAAAACACATAATAATATCGGCGCCTATTGCCTTTTGTATCTGCATTGAAATTTCAGGCGATATAAAATGCTTTGAACCGTCTATATGTGACTTAAACCAAACACCTTCTTCTTTTATTTTTCTGAAATCGTTTAAACTGAAAACCTGAAAACCGCCGGAATCGGTAAGCATGGGCTTGTTCCACGAATTGAACTTTTGTATTCCGCCCGCTTTTTTTATTATTTCAAGCCCCGGTCTTAAATAAATATGGTATGAATTTGCCAAAATTATTTGCGCCGTAGTTTGTTTTAATTGTTCGGTAGAAATTGATTTTACCGCACCGAGCGTTCCGACAGGCATAAAAACAGGTGTATTTATAACACCCCTTGTAGTGTATAATTTACCTGTTCTTGCACAACATTGTGAAGATTTTTTTAACAGTTCAAAATTTCCGCATTGCATTATAAAAACCTGTATCCGTTTATAAAAAGTAAAAAATTGCAACCTAAAACTTTAGCCGCTTTGCTGCAATAAACCGTTCTTGTAGTAAATATTTCAAAATATTCCATAATGGAACAAATATCGGTATCTATTTCCAAATTTAAAGCAATTTCCTTTTTAGCATAAGAAACCTTTATTTCCGTATTTTTACAAGCCGCAATTACTTTAGAATGCACATCTTTGTATTCTTTTTTTGTTCCTCTTAACCTTTGGCAGCGAACATCACTTTTATCGCCCAAAACAACTGCTGCGGCAATAGCGGTAGGCGGCAACATTTGCTTTTCTTCGTGGCTGCCTACAGCACCGAAAATTTCAAACAAATCACTGTTATATCGTTCCTCTTTTATATCCAAACTGCTTAAAATATGCGTTACAATCATTGCGGAACTTTGCGCATGATTTTTTTTTGAAACCAAATTACCTATATCGTGTAAGAAACCGGAAATTTTTGCAAGTTCCTGAACTCTTTTTGTATATTTCAATTTTTTTAAAATAAATGCCGCTCTTTCCGCGGTAAACAAAGCATGCTCGACATTATGTTCTTTATATCCCATCTTTTCAAACATATAGTCAGAATATTTTATGTAGGTTAATATTTCTTTATTTTTTTTTATGGTATCAAAATTTAATAACATATTTTACATTTTATCGGGAGCAGAAACACCGAGTAAATTTAAACCTTTTGAAATAATTATTGAAACGGCTTTTATAAGCTGAATTCTTGCTTTTTCCAAATTTTTATCTTCACATAAAACTCTGCATTTTTCATAAAAGCCATGGTAAATATCCGCCGTTTCCATTAAGTATGTGGTTAAATGATGAGGACTTTTTGTTTTATCACATATAAGTAACACATCTTCAAAAGAAATAAGTTTTTTTATCAAATCACGTTCCTGTTTTGTAGAAAGCAACGATAAATCGGCATCGGAAGAATCTTCTTTATATTCTTTTAAAATAGACTGACACCTTGCATTAACATATTGAACGTAAAATACCGGGTTTTCGCTTGTCTGTTTTTTTGCAAGTTCCAAATCAAATTCAAGTTGAGAATCCGGAGCCCTTAACAAAAAGAAAAATCTGCATGCATCGGTTCCAACTTCATCAAGAACATCTTTTAAAGTTATAAATTGTCCGCTTCTTGTTGACATTGCCACGGGCTGTCCGTTACGAACAAGAGAAACAAGTTGATATAAAATAACTTTTAATGCTTCTTTTTTCTGCCCCAACATTTGAATTGCAGCCATAATTCTTGCAACATAACCGTGATGGTCGGCACCCCATAAATTTATAACTTCCGCGAATTTTCTTTCGTATTTATTCTTATGGTATGCTACATCGGATGCCAAGTATGTGTACCTGCCGTCGGTTCTCCTTAAAACTCTGTCTTTGTCGTCGCCGTAAAGAGTGGATTTAAGCCACAATGCACCATCCTGTTCGAAAGCATAACTTTTTTCTTTTAAATACTCACAAACTTTATCAACTTCGGTTTTACCGTCTGCATCTTTATCGAAAGCTATTTTTGATTCAGAAAACCAACTGTCAAATTCCACACGAAACTGTTGTAAATCCTTTTCTATTGTTTTTAAAATTCTTGTATGTGCTTCTTTTTTAAAATCTATTTCATTTATGTTTTTACCTTCGGTTATTAAATCTTTGGCAATATCTTTAATATATTCTCCCTGATAACCTTCTTCCAAAAACGGAATATCTTCACCTTTTAATTGTCTGTATCTTATCTCGGCAGATTTTCCCAAAACATTCATTTGGTTACCTACATCATTAAGATAATATTCTTTTACAACATTGTAACCGAGATGTTTTAAAATTCTTGCCAAGCTGTCACCTATTGCAGCCCCCCTGCCGTGACCTATATGCAAAGGTCCCGTCGGATTTGCCGAAACAAATTCAACCATTATTTTTTCTTTTTTTATATTTTGTTGTTTTGCATAATCCTGTTTTTTATTAAGTATTTCATTTAATTGTTCATGCAAAAAAACATCCGTAAAATGTAAATTTATAAAACCGGCACCTGCAATTTCCGCCGTTTTTATAATATCTTCAAACTTTTTTAAAATTATTTCAATAATTTCGGTTGCCAAATTTCTCGGGTTGGTTTTTATTTTTTTTGCAAGGACCATTGCCGCATTTAATGCGAGGTCGGCATTAATATTTTTAGGCGGAACCTCAACAACAAAATTAACCTGTTCCGTTATTCCTTTTGTTTTTGCAAATTCATTTATTATATTTTTAAGTTCGTGTTCAAAATTAAATTTTAACATTTTGCTTTTCCTTATATTTAATCCTGTTATTATATCATTAAAAAATTTGCTCCGCAAATTTTTTAGGTTATCGGGTGATAACTACAGCTGAGGAGCTGAGGGCTGAGAGATGAGAATTTAACGACAACGGAAAAACTTTTAAAAATTTCTTTTGAAGCACGACTTGGAGCCGCTTATGAGTGCAGAAATTTTTAGAGTAAAGAACTATAAATTTTTTAAAGTTCTTTAGTGCGACACTGTTTGAAGATTTTTCCGTCTTCCTATAGTCGTTAGGAAAAATCAAGTTGTCGCACGGCTTTAAAAATTTCAAACGATTGGCGACACTGAGTGCAAAAAAGAGAATTTTTAAAAACAAAACGACATAGATTGCCACGACCGCTAAAGCGGTCTCGCAATGACATAACGGCGGCTGAGGGCTGAGCGTTGATTTTTGGTAAAAAAAATAATATAATTAACAGATTGTTAAAAACAAAATGGAAGGATGGCCGAGTTGGTTTATGGCACTAGTCTTGAAAACTAGCGTAGGGCTTCCCTACCGGGGGTTCGAATCCCTCTCCTTCCGTTTTTTTATTTTTATGATGCGGATAGTAAATCTTTTATCATGTCGGCTTGTGAAGTTTTTTCTTTCAACATATCACTTTCATCTAAGTTATCAAATACAAGTTTATTAATTTCTTTCTCCGATTTTGTTATATTGTGTTTTCTTTCAAAATTATTTATTATTTCTTTGTCATTATGTTCAGGATTTGAAAATTCAGCATTATATAATTCTTCCAGTAATATATTTTTTATTAAATCCGTATCATCAACTTTTATTTCTCCTTTTGAAAATACGGTCAAAAAATTAATACCGTCATTATTTTTTTGAATTTTATATTTTATAATTTCTCCGTCTCTGTATTGTAAAAGAAAATTGCCTTTTCTTTCTTTTTTAACAGGTTCATATTTTATATCAAGCACCATCAAATTTATATTATTATTTTCGGCCCATTTTTGTAATTGAGGTGTAAATTGCTCACGATTTATAATTAACTGTTGATTTTGTTTTTGCCTTTTACCGAAAAATATTTTCGGTATAACATTATTTATATTGTTTAAAAGAGAATAATCATTATCATAAGCCGGAACATCAATTTCTACGGTTTTTGCTTTTTGCAGTTCCGTTTCAAGTTCTTCTTCTATATCCAAGCGAACGGATGCAATTTTATTTAACAGTTCTTCTTTTTCTTTTGATGATATTTTATTTTTTTCAAAAACTTTTCCACTATAATTTTGCAATTCAAAATTCAAATTACGTTCCACATCTGTTTGAATTTCAACTTCGGCATAGTAAATATT
>ONEP01000017.1 GCA_900316875.1 Candidatus Ruminimicrobium bovinum | reverse complement strand
CCGCAGTATAATAAAGAGGTGTTTTTGTATCCGAAACAAAAGGTTTTATTTCCGGAAAATGTTTTTTAACAAGCTGATTATATCCCGAACAACAGGATGTTGTCATAAAACTTTTATTCTGTTTCATTCTTTCAACAAATTCTTTTGCTTCTTTTTGTGCCGTAACATCGGCACCTTTTGCAACTTCAAAAACATCATTAAATCCCGTTTGCATAATAGCCGTTTTAAGCTGGTAAAGATTACCGGGAAACTGTCCTGCTATTGAAGGAGCTATAAGAGCTATTACCTTTTTATCGGATGTTAAAGCTTTTAATATATCAATTATTTGACTTTTTTCATGAACGGCACCGAACGGACAAGAAGAAATGCATTTGCCGCAATAAATACATTTATCGTAATCAATAACGGCAAAACCCGTTTCATCTTTTTTTATTGCTCCCACGAAACAAACTTCTTCACAAGGAACTGTAATTTTTGCTATTGCTTTGTAAGGACAAGCTGAAATACACATTTTGCATTTTTTACATTTAAGCTCGTCTATACATGATTTTCCGTTATTAACGGATATTGCATTGAACTTGCATGCGGAAAGACATGGTCTGTCCACACATCCCTGACATAAATCCGTTACAAAAATTCTGTTGGTCAAACATCCTTTACACGCAGCTTGTAAAACCGTTAAATTTTTATTGTCTATGTTTTTTCGTTCAAGAGCACGTTTTGCATAAGTACTTAAAGAAACGGTCTCATCATCATCTTCTATCATAAAACCCAGCCCCGCAATTGTTCGGTCTTTTATTATTGCCCTTTCCTTGTATATGCAACATCTGTAAGGAACTTCCATTCCTTTCGGACGCATATTAAAAGGAATCAGTCTTATGTTTTCTTCAAAATTTTTTGAAAAAAAAGCTTTTATGATTCTTATTAAAATTTCTCTTTTTAATTGTTTTTTATTTCCCGCTGTATTCATAATTTATATAACTCCTAAACTTACAAATTACTTTCAAATAAACTGAACATTAACTTCTTTCAAGTATTTTTCTTTAATAATCTTTTCCATTTTTCTTATTACATTTTTTCTAATTTCTATTTCTATCGGCAATGTAGGATCGTAGTGTGCCTTGTTCATTTGAGAACCTACAAGAAAATTTATACAATCGCTTTCCAATATGAAATCCATTAATGCTTTTGCAGCATCATCTTCGGGTTTTCCCGTTTCCAAGTATTCCAATGTTTTTGTAAGAGTTAAAATACCTTCGGTTACCAAATCAACTCCTTTAATTTTTGAAAGCCCGGGCAGTTTACCTAAATTTAGTGCCATATCCGATGTTACGGGAGTATTTAATTCCCTTGAAATTATATTTGCGGTAGTTCCTCCCGAAATTGCCTTTTTCCCTTTAAAATTTATAAAAAATTTTGCATAGTAAGAATCTTTATCCTGGTTATACGGCGGTCCGGTAAAAATAATGGAACTTCTCGGATCTCTGCAATATATTGATACTACGGATGTATCATCTTTAAGTTTACCGTTTTGTGCAATCAATTGTACTTGCCCGACAATATAATCACTTAGTTGCTTTGAAGAAATTTCGGGATCTTTTTTTAATTTTTCAAGAATTATTTTTATAAGTCCTTCTCTTTGTAAACCCAAAGGATATTTCTCCGAAGCCATGGATACTTGTGTAGCTCCGTCGGAACAAAATATTATTCTGTCCTGCATACATAATTGTATATCATAAATTTTCATTTTTCTGTTTTGAAAAGATTTTGATTGTATCAATTGATACTTCGGTTTAAGAACTTGCCCGTTTCTAATCCAAATAAAGTCCGGATTTCCTTCTTCGACAATTTTTGCTTTTCCGCTTTCGTAACAGTCTATTGCGGAAAAAGTAGAATAGCTTATTCCTCTTACCTTACAAACCGGAAGAGAGTTCATTATAATCTCACAGGATTTTTCTATATCGGAATTTTTTTCCATAAATTTTAGCAACATTGTTGATGTCATACATGCAAGAATGTTCGCTTTAATTCCGCTTCCCAATCCGTCGGACAAAACGGCAACGACTCTTTTCATAT
>ONEP01000283.1 GCA_900316875.1 Candidatus Ruminimicrobium bovinum | reverse complement strand
TTTTACGCTATCTAATTTAACTTCTGCTTCATTTAAATTTTCAATAGCTTTATCTTCAGTTGCAGGTGTTCCTTCAACTGTATTTTCCACTTCAACCTTATTTATTTCTTCTTCTGCTGCTTGTATTTTCTTTTGCATTTCTAACGGCAAAACTTCAGAAGCACTTATTGTAACTACATTATCTTTACCTTCTCTTCCAATAAAGAAAGAGTCTGCAAAAGACTTTCCTGCTTTATAAAATAATTCGAACATTTATTATCTCCTATTTTAATTAAATTTAAATATCAACATGTACCAATTAAAATAACATAATTACCTTTCTACTTTTCTCTGTTCTGTTTTCATCTTTGAATTAGATTTTCAATTATTCTAAATTGATTCCAATGTATTCTGTAATTGTTCTATATATTCTTTCTTAGAATTTGTTTCTGGCAAGTTAATAACGTAATTCATTTTCTGTAATGTTCCTGCAGTCTTTATAAAAACTTCACCTACAGACTTATCTTCTTGACTAGCTTTTATAAAAATTCCTGGAAACACTTCTACACTTGCTGTTTTATCTACTACTTCATCTTCGGTTTCTTCCATTACACCTTCTGTAAATGAAGTAGGAGCTTTATTTCCTCCACCTTTACCTACATCTGGTGAAACTGTTTTTAAACCTTCTAGTACTTTAGGTGATATACTTTTTACCTTTTCTTGAATCTTATTTGCCATTGATTTTTCAAATAACGAGAAATCATTACTAAATTCAGAACGAAGTTTATCATCTATTATTCTATCTAGAATTCTTTTTATTTTATTTTCAACTGCTTTTTCAATCATATCATCTACATCTGCAAACATACCAGCTAAATTCAAACCTTTTTCTTTCGGTTTGCTAGCACCTTTCTCTGTCACATTTGTTTCTTTACTAGGTGCATCACCTTCAGCAGCAGATCTAAATGCTTGTTCAGCAGTTCTTTCTATCTGTTTTGTATCAAAATTAATAACAGGTGCGTTTTCACCTTTATCTTTCCAATAATTTGAAAAATGTTGCGCTAATCTATTAAATTGATCAGCCATAGCTCCTCCAAAAGATACTTATATATTAAGTTTCAATATGATATATTTGTCAAGGGTTTCTATATTATTTCATGTTTTTTGCCATAACATTTAAAGCTTGAATCAATGTATTTATTACTTCTTTATCGTAGTGTCCTTCTTTTATTTTATCTTTATTTTGTGCATATACTTGGAATATTCTTGCTGTATCATCTGCTGGAGTTTCTACAATCGAATCTTCACAGAAGCATAAACCATAATTAATCTCTGCACCATACTCATTTGTAGAAGCATTTATAAGTTTACCTTTACAATAATGCATATCATTAGGATTCATATGTTCACATAAACCTTCTAACGTAGTTGTATAATTACCACAGATACAACATTTAGCAGCTCCTGCAAATGTACCCATTGAAGTACCTGAAACCAATCCTGATTCTACTCTATGTAATAATCCAGGATATTTAGATTCGGCTAACTTTCTATCTATTGCACAAAGCAATTCTACATAAGCATGTTTCTGTGCTGGTTCAACAAAATTAGCATCCAATATAATTCCCATAGAATTATTTGGATCATCTGAATTATGATTATAGAATACACCTTTACCTATGAATGAAGCATATGCTTTCTTTACTTCATCATATGGAAATATATCTCCATTTGCATTTCTTTCATCACAAGTAATTGCTCTATTTCTATAATAAAGATAATTATCTGGATCAAATTCAAATGCTTTCTTTATTGTCTTTGATGCTTGTCTATTAAATCCATACCAACCTTCAAACATATCATCAGCTGATTTATAGACTTCTATTGGTTCCATCATACATAATCTTTTAAACATTGTATATCTCCTTATAAATTACTCTTTACCAAATGGTAGTTCACCATTTTTTATTTGTATTTGTTTATATATTTCATTTTCACGAATCTTATCATTTTCTTTACGTATT
>ONEP01000146.1 GCA_900316875.1 Candidatus Ruminimicrobium bovinum | reverse complement strand
GAATAAAAGATTAAGTTAATTAGGCCTAATCTTTTATTCCCTTACGGTCTGTTTTTGGTTTCAAACTTCTTTTGCCTTAGCAAAAGCTATCCTTTCGGATCCCAAAAACTTTAAAACGACAACGTACAATGTATAACGTACAATGTATAAACTACAGCTGAGAAACTTAAGAACTAAAAAATTTTAAACTAAAAACTGCAACAACGAGCATTATACCATTTTTATTGATATTTGTCCAAAAAAACAAAACACAACACAACACAACACAACAATATTTTTTAGTATCGTATAATAAAAAGAAAAAATTTTAATATACGGGAAAATCCTTACATAAAGCAGTAACTTCTTTTTTTACTTCGGCTATAACTTCTTCATTATTGATATTTTTTAATACTTTTATTATCCAATTTGCAATTTTTGTAACTTCGGCTTCTTTCATTCCTCTTGTAGTAATTGCAGGTGTTCCTATTCTGATACCGGAAGCTATCATAGGTTTTGCCGGGTCGTAAGGTATTGTGTTTTTGTTTGCTGTTATACCGGCTTTTTCCAATGTTATTTGTGCATCTTTGCCTGTTACATTTAGCGGCCTTAAATCAACTAAGAACATGTGGCTGTCTGTTCCGCCTGAAACTATTCTTAAACCGCCTTCGGCTAATACCTCTGCAAACTTTTTTGCATTTAAAGCAACTTGTTTTTGATATTCTTTAAATGAGGGTTCCAAAGCTTCTTTAAATGCAACCGCTTTTGCGGCAATTACATGCATTAAAGGACCGCCTTGTGTACCGGGGAAAACTGCGGAATTAATTTTTTTTGCCAAATCTTCCCTGTTGGTCATAATAATACCGCCTCTGGGACCCCTTAAAGTTTTATGAGTTGTTGTTGTAACAACATCTGCAAACGGTACAGGTGAAGGATACACACCTGCAGCAATAAGCCCTGCATAGTGAGCAATATCTGCCATAAAATATGCACCGACCGAATCTGCAATTTTTCTTATTCTTTGCCAATCCCATATTCTTGAATATGCACTTGCACCGGTAACAATTAATTTTGGTTTGTTTTCTTTTGCAAGTTCTTCCAATTTATCGTAATCGATAAGTTCTGTATCTTTGTTAACGGTGTAAGGAATTATTTTGAAAAACTTACCGGAAAAATTCATCGGATGACCGTGCGATAAATGACCGCCGTGGTCCAAACTCATACCTAAAACGGTATCGCCCGGTTGAAGTAATGCCATGAAAGTTGCCATGTTTGCCTGTGCACCCGAATGCGGTTGAACATTTACAAATTGGCAGCCGAAAAGCTGTTTTGCCCTTTCTATTGCCAAAGTTTCAACTTTATCTACAAATTCACAACCGCCGTAATATCTTCTTCCCGGATAGCCCTCGGCATATTTATTTGTTAAAACCGAACCTTGTGCCTGCATAACGGCTTTTGATGTGTGGTTTTCGGATGCAATAAGTTCAATATTGTTTTCTTGTCTTTGATGTTCTTCCTCGATAATATTAAAAATATCCGAATCAACTCTTTTTAAATCTTGCATTTTTAACTCCTATTCAATTGTATTTTATTTATTTTGTCATTATACTAAAAAAAATTTGCTTTTCCTATTATTTCTTTTCGTTTATAGTTTCCGTAAATTCAAATTTGAAAAATACCGAAGCTAACGGCGGTAATACAATTTCTATTGTATACGGCTTTGAATGTGTGGAATAGTCAAAAGTTTTAACTTCCCCCAAATTACCCATGTTGCTGCCGAAATAAACATTTGAATCACTGTTTAAAACTTCCTTCCAAATACCTTTTTTAGGAACACCTATTTTATAATTGTATTTAGGAACCGGATTAAAGTTATAAACACATACTATTATTTCACCGGTTGACGGAGATTTTCTTAAAAAACTTAAAACGGAATTATCGGAATCTTTGCAATCTATCCATTCAAAACCGTTCCAACTGTTGTCATCTTCAAATAAAGGTTTTTGCGTTTTATAAAATTTATTTATATCTCTTACCCAATTTTGCATACCGGAATGTTGCCAATATTTCAGAACATACCATTCCAAACTTTCATCGTGGTTCCATTCCCTAACCTGCCCGAATTCGCTGCCCATAAACAACAATTTTTTCCCCGGATGCCCGTACATATAACCGATTAACAGTCTTAAATTTGCAAATTTTTGCCATTCGTCACCGGGCATTTTTCCGATTAAAGAACCTTTACCTTGTGTTACTTCGTCGTGTGAAAAAGGTAAAACAAAATTTTCACTGAAAGAATACAATAAGCTGAAAGTTAAATTATTATGATTATATTTTCTAAAAAGCGGGTCTGTTTTGAAATACCTTAAAGTATCGTTCATCCAGCCCATATTCCATTTAAAACCGAACCCCAAACCGCCTATATAAGTAGGTTTTGATACCATAGGCCATGCGGTAGATTCTTCGGCTATCATTTGAACATCGTTATGGTTTTCATAAACTACATAGTTTAATCTTTTTAAAAATTCTATTGCATCAATGTTTTCTTTCCCGCCGTATTTGTTCGGTAACCATTCCCCCTGTTTTCTTGAATAATCCAAATATAACATTGAAGCAACCGCATCTACCCTTATTCCGTCAATGTGGTATTTGTTTAGCCAGAAAAGTGCCGATGATATTAAGAAATTTTTAACTTCGTTCCTTCCGTAATTAAAAATTGCACTTTTCCAATCCGGGTGAAAACCCAACCTTTTATCCGAATGTTCGTAAAGATAAGTTCCGTCAAAAAAACTAAGCCCGTGTTGATCCATCGGAAAATGAGACGGAACCCAATCCATAATTACACCGATACCTGCCTGATGTAAGCGGTCTATCAAATACATTAAATCCTGCGGAGTTCCGTATCTGCTGGTAGGTGCAAAATAACCGGTTATTTGATAGCCCCAAGAACCGTAAAACGGATGTTCCATTACGGGCATAAATTCAACATGGGTAAAATTCATATCCTTGCAGTATTTTGTTAATTCTTCTGCAAGTTCCCTGTATGTAAGCATTCTGTTGTTTTGGTCGAATTTTCTTTTCCAAGAACCTAAATGAACTTCATAAATTGACATCGGAGCATTTAAAGCATTATTCTTGTAACGGTTTTTCATCCAATCGGAATCGTTCCAGGAATAAGTTATATCCCAAACTTTTGAGCCCGTTTTTTTAGGTGTTTCACAATGGAAAGCATACGGGTCGGATTTTTCAACGGAATAATTGTTTTGGTTTGAAATAATAAAATATTTATAAATATCCCCCTGCTTTAAATAAGGAATAAAACCTTCCCAAATTCCGGAACTGTCACCCCTGGGGTTTAAAGGATGTGAGAATTTATCCCAATAGTTAAAATCGCCTATTACAGAAACATGTTTTGCATTCGGTGCCCAAACGGCAAAATATACACCGTCTTTACCTTCATAATTTACAATATGCGAACCGAGCAATTCATATAAATTAAAATGACTGCCTTCTTTAAAAAGATAAATATCCTGCTGAGAAAATAATGAAAAAGGACGAACATAATTTTCCATAAATTTATCCTCTGTTAATTTATTTATATTTGTTGAATATTTAATTTTACCAAATTTTAATTTATTTTTTTATCATTGTTCCAATAACAAGCCCGATAAACATTCCAACTATAATTCCCATCAGAATGCTTGTTATACCAAGAATTGCCAAAATAATACCTGCTACGGCACCTAAAACAAGCCCGGTAACATCATAAGTTTCCGGCCTTTCTTCTTCCTGATTATCATTAAAATTATTTTCGTCCATATAAATCCTCCGAAAACTTTTCAGCTTATCAGCTTCACGTTCAACAATGCAGCTCTTAAGCTTTAGCTTATTTATTTTTTATTTTTTGTAATTCTGTTTTTAATCTTTTAATTATCCAATCTTCCAAGCTTTCAATAACCTGCTCTTTTGTTATTTTAGGGTTTTCAAATTGCAATTCCCTTATGAAACTTTTGGCTTCCGTTATCCATTGCCCTGCAGGTTGTTCAAAAATTTTAATTAACTCGTTACCGTTAAACAAATCCGCTTCGGGCATTAACATATTATTTTTTTTTAATTTGCTTACCCTGTCAAAAAGTTCTCCGTTAAATTTTCGAGAATCCGCCATGTTAAGCAGTTTAATATATTCCAAACTGTCACCTATTTTATCGGCAAATTTTCTGACGGAAGTATCTTTCCATGATGAAAGATACATTTTAGGATATAAGTGGTTTTCAATAAGAAAACAAACATGTTTTATAAAATCGGCAGGATATTTTAACCTTGATAAAATATTTTTTGCAAGTTTTGCACCTTGTTTTTCATGCCCTATAAAAGATATTTTACCGTTGTTAACGGTTTTTGTTTGCGGTTTGGCAATATCGTGTAATAATGCCGCAACCCTAAGTAATAAATTGGGTGCAACCTTATCAACTACATCCAATATATGATTAAAAACATCTTTGTCGTGATATTTTGCCGGTTGTTCTATATTTTGAGTTTGTTTTAATTCAGGTAAAATAACATTTAACAAACCTATATCATCAAGCATAAGTAAAGCTTTTGACGGAGTATCTGTCAATAAAATTTTATTTAATTCATCTCTTATTCTTTCACCGGAAACTATTGTTATTCTGGCAACATTATTTTTCATGCTTTCATAAGTTTTTTGTTCTATTGAAAAATTTAATTGAAAACTTTGGCGGACGGCCCTTAATATTCTTAAAGGGTCCTGGCTGAATATTATATCGGCTGAAGTTTCGTCGGTAACCCTTATTATTTTATTTTGTATATCCTTC